>JBIKSC010000051.1:0-13073 GCA_044348775.1 Flavobacteriales bacterium
TGTGTTTGTGCGAATACACGGGCGTGCGTTTGCCAGTTATCGGAACTACCAAATAAGCCATGCAGTATGAGAAGAGGAGGTCCCTCACCGAGCAAACGATGAAAAAGTTTCATAGCGACTGTAATTCTCGTTTGTAGATGTTCACTGTATTCTCAAGACCCCAGTAAAGAGCGTCGCTTATCAATGCATGGCCAATAGAAACCTCCTCAAGCCCCGGCACGTTTGCGGCGAAGTAGCGAAGATTCTCTGCCGAAAGATCATGTCCGGCATTCACACCTAATCCATATTTCACCGCAGCTAACGCCGTTTCGGTGAAAGGACGAACAGCCTCCTCCCGATTCCGGGTATAACCTACTGCATACGACTCAGTGTACAATTCTATACGACTCGTTCCCGTTTGCGCCGCTATCGCAACACGCTCCGGTATAGGATCCAGAAATATGCTTACACGAATGCCCGCGAACTTAAGCTGCTCAACCACCCCTCTCAGCAAGTCGAAATGAGTCGCCACGTCCCAGCCTGTATTCGAAGTAATAGCCTCCGGCGGGTCGGGCACCAAGGTTACTTGGTGTGGCTGCACTTCTAGTACCATGTCCATAAAGTCTTGGGAAGGGTAGCCTTCAACATTGAACTCGGTGGTAACAGCTTCTTTCAACTGATATACGTCCTTCCTTCGAATATGGCGTTCATCGGGGCGGGGGTGCACCGTGATTCCATCGGCACCGTATAACTCGATTCTACGCGCGGCTTCAATCACATCAGGCACATTTCCAGCCCGTGCGTTGCGCAGCGTAGCGATTTTGTTGATGTTCACACTCAGTTTTATCATGGCTCAATTTGGCTGCAAAGAAACAAGCAGAACTACTGTCACAAGTGAATAAACAAAAAGGAAAAAACACAGTACATGATTTTACCCGGTCGATGTGAATAAATTATCAAACTTTAAAGATGTTTATGGATGAAGATTGCAACTTTTAAGACCCTGTCTCGGTTTAACGAATCAGAAACCCTTTAATACAACGCCCGTGATTACTTCACGTAAACTTTTAACCTCCGAAGTTCCTTGCCTCAGCGCTCACGATGAGCCCATGAATGCCCTGGATCTGATGGATCGATTCCGAATCGCTCATCTACCCGTGGTTGAGAACAACAAATTACTTGGGTTGATCTCAGAGGATTCATTGATGGATTTAGAAAGTTTGCAGGGAGATCCTGCAGGCCTGCCACTCATTCGTGCTCACGTCCTGCCCGATACACACATATTCGATATCCTGAAACTAGCCGCAGAGCATCGTTTGAGTATTATTCCGGTAGTTGATGGCGAAAACAATTATCTCGGAGCTATCCGCCTGGAAGACCTGGTGGAGCAACTAACTGAAATGCAAGGTGCCAACCAACGAGGGGGAATCTTGGTGTTGGAAATGTGGGAGAAGGATTACAGCATGCAGCAAATTTCTCGCATCATCGAAGAGAACAACACCAAAATACTGAGCACTTCCGTTAGCCCGGGTGAGGGTGGAAAAATCGAAGTAAATCTCAAGCTAAATCAGCCGGATTTGAACGCCATCATAAGCAGTTTTGAGCGTTTCGGCTATAACGTTAAAGCAAACTATCAGGAATCTGTGTACACCGAAGACCTGCGAAAGCGATACGATGAATTGATGCGCATCCTCAATATCTGACCTCCAGCAAAAAGGTTGAAAATCTTCTGAAGCCATTCGCGTTTAGCGAGTGGCTTCTTTGTTTATTTGCATCAGAAACCTGGGAAAAGTGAAAATTGCCCTCTACGGTAAACGATTTGATGATGAGTTCAGCGACAGTATTGAAAAGTTGCTGGACTCGATGGTGCGCAGAGGTATCGGTATATCCATTTTCGAAAAGTTCTACCTCTTTTTAACTCAAAAAGTAACTCTGCCCAGTAACATCGAGATTTTCCGTACCACTGAGGACTTGCAGGGCATTTCATTTTTACTGAGTGTTGGAGGCGATGGAACGCTGCTTGAAACAGCTTCTATCATTCGCGATACGCGCATCCCTGTCTTAGGCATTAATACGGGTAGATTGGGCTTCTTGTCGCCCGTTTCAGGCAACGATGTAGACCAGGCTATCGAGGCTTTGGTAAATCGAGACTTCACTCTTGATAAGCGATCACTTATCGAGGTAAGAAGTGCGCAACTGGATTTCGGTGATTTTCCATACGCACTCAATGACGTAACAATCACCAACAAACAACGCAGCAGCATGATTACTGTTCATGCTTATGTGAACGACCAGTTCATGAGCACTTATTGGGCAGATGGTCTGATTGTCGCTACACCAACCGGTTCAACAGCATACTCCCTCAGCTGCGGCGGCCCTATTGTCATGCCGGAGAGCAACAACGTGATTCTCACACCCATTGCGCCTCACAACCTCAATGTTAGGCCTTTCGTTCTGCCCAATACCGGAAAGGTATCGCTAAGGGCCGAAGGCAGGGAACCACACTTTACTCTAACGCTCGATAGTAGATCGTTCGTCGTAGATAATGAAACCATCATTGACCTGACTCGCGCTAATTTTGAATTTCACCTTGTAAGTTTGCCCGGCCTTGGATTCTTCAACACTATTCGACAAAAAATGGGTTGGGGGTTGGATGCTCGAAGCAAACGGAAATAAACAGTAACCCTTTTTGCAACCCTGTCGTAGAAGAGCAATACATGAAGAAACTACGCGTTGCCATAGCCGTGAAAACTACCATTACACTTTTACTCGCTGTAATGTCATTGCCTTTGCTCGCACAGAAGAACAAATTTGAGCGAAGTAAAGACGTAGGCCTGCTTTTCGGTACAAGCTATTACATCGGCGAAGTCAATCCCTACAAGCATTTCGGAACACGTCTGAAAAGCGGCGGCGGTATTTCTTTTCGCAACAACTTCAATCGTCGCTGGACGCTAAAGAGCAGTGTGCTCTATCATGTGGTAGAATCATGGGATTCAGATAGCGAAGACCCCTGGATTCGCAATCGTAATCTAAGTTTCCGCAACCAGGTTATTGAAGGAAGTGTTCAAGGCGAGTTGAATTTCTTCAACTATCAACTCGGCAATTCTAAATTTCCCTTTTCACCCTATCTGTTCGCAGGATTAGGCTACTACCGAATGCGACCAATGGCTCAGTACCGCGGTACCTGGTACGAACTCCAACCCTTGGGAACGGAAGGCCAGGGCACCGAATTCGGCGAGGAAAAATATAAGACCACCATGCTTTCCGTTCCTTTCGGAGCAGGGCTTAAAACCAACTTGTTCGCCATTTTCGGACTTAGTATCGAATGGGGAGTTCGAAAAACGTGGACTGACTATTTTGATGACATTTCGGGAAAATATATTGACCCGGGCCTTCTCGCCGATTTGAATGGCGAACTGGCTGCCATCCTTTCAGACCGCAGCATTCAGAAAGAAATACCGAATACAGCAGGTAACAATAACGGCGGATTGCAAAGAGGCGACTCAGGAAGAAAAGACTTTTTCTTCTTCTCTATGGTGTCGCTCAACATCCGACTCGATCGGAAAGCGACTACTTGTTGGGAACACGAATAGTCGATAACTTCATTTTTCAACGTTTTTTAGGAGTCGGAAAAGGGCTCATAAACCCGTAAATTTGCCCGTCCCGGAAAGCTTGTTCCGGGAGGGAATTCATGAGTTTATTGGACAAAATCGACAAATTACGCGTGCCCCGTCATGTTGCTATCATCATGGACGGCAATGGGCGGTGGGCCAAAAGCCAGGGCAAAGAGCGCATCTTTGGTCACTCCCATGGAGTTGAGTCTGTCAGAGCCGCTCTCAAAGCCGCCACCCGCAGTGGCGTTGAATACCTAACGCTTTACGCCTTTTCCACTGAAAATTGGAGTCGCCCTAAAGAGGAAGTTGATGCCCTTATGAATTTGCTGGTTCAAACCATTGTAGGTGAGCTGCCAGAGCTCGACGAAAACGAGGTTAGACTACGCGCTATCGGGGACCTTGAAAAGCTTCCATTCGATTGTCATAGTGAACTCCAGCGAGCTATTGAGCACACAAAAAAGCATGGCCGTGTAAACCTGATTCTGGCATTGAACTACAGCGCTCGCTGGGAAATCATAAATGCTGTAAAGAGCATTGTAAGCGAGGGTTTCACCAAAGATGAGATTGACGACAGTTTGTTTGCCTCTAAGCTTTCTACAGCAGCATTTCCTGATCCTGAATTACTCATTCGAACCAGTGGGGAAGAACGCATCAGCAATTTTTTGCTTTGGCAAATTGCCTATGCAGAACTGTACTTTACCAAAACCCTATGGCCCGACTTTCGGGAGGAAGACTTCTTCGCCGCAATCGTCGACTTTCAATCGCGTGAGCGAAGATTTGGCAAAACCTCAGAGCAGATTGCTGCAGATACATTCTTCGAAAATCCTACCCCAGAAGCATAGCAAATACATGAAAATGAAAGTGGCGCTCTTTCCGAAATGCTCTATAGGGTTACCGAATATTCTTTCTCTGGTAATTGCCGTTTTCATGATCGGCGTTTCCTCGGCATTGATGGGACAAACCATCATTGGTAATCAAGTTGATTATTCCGCGCCGCTGAACTATCGGATCGCAGGTATCACGGTAGTAGGTGCGGAATACACCGATGTGCAGGCCATCAAACTTTTCAGCGGCTTGCAGGAAGGCGATGAAGTAACTATTCCGGGCGACGCCATCACCGATGCTCTGAGAAAACTTTGGAAGCAGCGCCTATTCACTGACATTGGAATTTATGCCGCCGAGTTTCGGGGCAACGATGTTTTTCTGGTCATTAGCCTGAAAGAATCTCCGCGCATGACGAAATACGTCATCAACGGCATTAAGAAATCGGAGGCCGATAATTTGCGTGAGAAGCTCGATTTGCGAACCATGACCATTAGCACGGACAACGTAAAAAACAATGCCATCAAGACCATCAAGGACTATTACATCGAGAAAGGATATTATGCTGCGACCGTGAAGATTTCGGAGCGTGAAGACCCAACTCTGCAGAACGGCGTTATCCTGGAATTTGATGTCAATAAAGGCGATCGCGTTAAAATCGAGGAGATCGTTATCGAAGGCGCAGGCATTGCTCAAGAAACACGGGATTTCCTTTTCCTCAAAAGCAAAAAAATGCGCCCGGTCATGAGCGTAAGCTCCATCAAACGGACCATGAAAGAGACCAAGGAACGTGATTGGTCCCGCCTTTTTAAGTCATCAAAATTCATAGAGGAGAAATACGAAGAAGACAAGGAAAAGATTATTGCCAAATACAACAAGAAGGGATTCCGAAATGCCAAAATTGCTTACGATTCAGTCTATACCATTAACAGCGAACGCGTAGGTATTTACATGAAAATCGAAGAGGATAAGCGATTCTATTTCCGCAACATTGATTTCGTTGGTAACACGAAATACACTTCGGGCAGGCTCGACAGCGTATTGAATATTCGAAGTGGCGATATCTACAACCTAGAATTACTGGAGACTCGCCTGAACTTCAATCCGCAAGGCATTGATCTCTCATCGCTTTACACGGATGATGGTTATCTTGCCTTTTATGCTTTTCCCGTGGAGACTCTGGTTGAACCCGATAGCATAGATATCGAAGTGCGGATGAACGAAGGCAAACAATTCCGCATTGGTCAAATAATGGTAAGCGGAAACACCAAGACCAATGACCATGTGATTTTCAGAGAAATCCGCACGCGGCCCGGAGAGCTCTTCAATCGAAGTGACATCATTCGTACCCAGCGCGAATTGGCATCGCTGGGCTACTTCAACCAGGAAGCATTCGATGTTCGCACTAACCCGCGCCCTGAGGAGGGCCTTGTGGATTTGGAATACGTGCTGGAGGAGAAGCCAAACGATCAAATTCAGCTTAGTGGTGGTTGGGGAGGCGGTCGTGTTGTTGGTTCGCTGCAGCTGAGCTTTACCAATTTCTCGATGCGCAATTTCTTCAAGAAACAATCGTGGAGTCCGCTACCCACGGGCGATGGTCAGCGCTTGGCGCTCAGCGCTTCATCGAACGGAACTTTTTTCCAGGCATACAATATATCCTTTACAGAACCTTGGTTGGGAGGCAAGAAACCAACCTCGTTGAGCGTGTCGTCCAGTATTTCGCGTCAAACCAACGGTCAATTCAAGAAACTGCGTCAGAACGATTTGGATAACAACGCATTTTTAAGGGAGAACTATGCTGTGGGCGACGACAATCCGAACCTGCAGGAGCTGAAGGTTATTGGTGGGGCAATCAACATCGGTACACGTTTACAAAAGCCCGATGACTACTTCGTGCTTTACACCGGTGTTTCCTATCAGAAATTCATTCTGAATAATTACCGAGCGTTTTTCGGTGATTTCTCCAACGGTATTGCCAACAACCTAGCATACAACTTCACTCTTTCCAGAAGCTCTACCAGCGAACCCATTTATCCAACCTACGGATCACAAATCACCTTTACTACTAAACTGACGCCACCTTACAAGTTTCTCGCAGAGCGCTTTGGTGATAAGACGTTCGACTACGAAAACATGAGTCTGGAGGAGCGATTCAAGTATGTGGAGTATTACAAAATGAAGATTACCGCACATTGGTATACAGCGCTGAATAAGCACAAGGAACGCAAATTTGTGTTGCACACCAATGTGGGTCTTGGGTTTATCGGTTCATACAACAAACAACTCGGACTTACGCCATTTGAGCGTTTCTACTTGGGTGGAGTTTACCTGAGCGGCTTCCTGCTCGATGGACGCGAAATTGTGAATTTGCGAGGTTACGACGACCTTACTCTTACTTCGCCTAACCAAAATACGGGGGCTCCTGCCATTGCCAAATACAGTGCTGAGCTGCGTTACCCACTATCCACCAACCCGAGCGCTACCATTTTTATGATGGCTTTTGCAGAAGCAGGCAATACTTGGAGCAATTTGAGGTTATTCAACCCTTATCAAGTGTACCGTTCAGCCGGAACAGGATTGCGCATATTCCTGCCGATGTTCGGACTGCTTGGATTTGATTATGGATGGAGACTGGACGATTTGCCATCGTACCCCAACATGGCGCGGGGCCAATTCCACTTCTCCATCGGAATGAATATGGGAGAACTATAGAAACATTACCTTCGTACTTATTTTATTGAAACCTCTAGCTTCATGAAATTTTTAGCAACCGGTCTATTACTCGTCATATCGCTGTTGAGTCAGGCGCAGAAATTCGCCTATGTAGATTCAAAATACATACTCAGTCATATTCCCGAGTACCAGCAAGCTCAAGCCGAAATAAACAAATTAAGCTCTCAGTGGCAAAAGGATATTGAGAACAAGTACGAGTCAATTGCCAAGCTCGAAACGTCTTTGCAGGCCGAGAAAATTCTCCTCACCGACGAAATGAAGCAAAAGCGCGAACAAGAAATCGCAACCAAGCGCCAAGAAGCCAAAGACATGCAGAAAAGCAAGTTCGGCATCAACGGTGAACTCTTCAAAAAACGGGAGGAGTTGGTAAAACCCATTCAAGATCAGATTTACGAGGCTATACAGGAAGTTGCTTCTACTAGCGCACTTATGGTAGTATTCGACAAGGCGTCCGACAGTAACATGCTTTACACCAACCCCAAGCACGACATCAGCGATAAAGTGCTCAAAAAAATGGGGCTCAAGCCCGGTGAAACGCTGGAGGAAGAAGAGGGCAAGGAAGAAGACAATCAATTTGATGAAGATGGTCAGAAGACCAATGATAAAGCCCCGGGCGGGACAGGAAAGAATACTGTTCCACCGAAAGGCGGAGATCGCACGCCGACCAAGGATAAATAACTTTGTATGCCTACATTTGGCACGAAAATTCGAAGCCGGGTTTTCAAGATTCAATATTCACTATGATTAAAAAACTTTCTCTCACCGCTTTATTATGCGGAATGATGATGGCTGTTCAAGCCCAAAAACTAGGTCACATCAATGGTCAAATGCTTGTGGAGCATATGCCGGAATACAAAACCGCATACGAAGAATTAAGCACCTACAAGAAGCAGTATGAGGACGCATTGCTAGCCATGCGTACTGAATATGAAAAGATGATTGAAGATTTTAAGAAGGCTGAACAGACTGCACCTAAAGTTATTCTGGACACCAAGGTGAAAGAAATTCAAGCGAAAGAACAAGGAATTTACGACTTCCAAGAACAGGCAAGCGCAGATGTTACCGCCGAGGAACAACGCAAAGTTGAACCGATTCTCGAAAAAGCTAAAAAGGCTATCGAAGAAGTAGCAAAAGCAAACAACTACACCTACATTTTCGATGCAGGTTCAGGCTCTATGCTTTACATGGGCGGCGAAGACATTACAAAGCTGGTTTGCACCAAACTTGGCATTCCTGATTTCACGGCTGAAGCGAAGGAAGCTCCCAAGAAATAATTGAATAAATGATTCATGTAAGGCTCGGATAATCTCCGGGCCTTATTTTTATGCCATGAGCAACGAACGGCCTATAGGTGTTTTCGATTCCGGTATCGGTGGATTGACTGTTGCTGCTGCCATTCAACGACTGCTGCCTTCTGAGTCGCTGGTTTATTTTGGTGACACTGCGCATTTACCCTACGGCGATAAATCAAAAGAACTCATTGCTGAGTACGCCGTTAACATTACGCAATTTCTGCTGGAAGAGAAAAAGTGCAAGGCCATCGTAATTGCTTGCAACACGGCGTCTGCCGCAGCTTACGAGGCACTTCGTGATACTTACAAGGGGTCTGTACCCGTTATCAACGTTATCGACCCTATGATTGAAGAGGTCATTGCGGATTCAGACATTAAAAAAATCGGCATCATTGCAACTAAGACAACAGTAGCAAGTGGTGTATATCAGGAGAAATTCGCCAGACGTAAGCCCGAACTTGAATTCAGCGCTTTAGCAACACCACTGCTTGCCTCCATGATTGAAGAGGGCTTCTATAACAATACAATCAGCGAGGCGGTCCTGAATGAATACTTGAGCAATTCAACTCTTGAAGGCATCGACGGTCTGGTTCTCGCTTGCACGCACTATCCACTCATCAAAAAGGAAATCGACGCATTCTTCGGTGGTCGTGTAAAAATATTTGATTCAGCCGAGGTAGTTGCACGAAAACTCAAGGGCATCCTAGAAAAAGAACACTTGCTCAGTTCAGACACGGAGCATGTAAATCAATTTTTCGTATCGGACTATACAAGCGCCTTCGAGGCCGCGACTAAAATCTTCTTCAAGAAAGAAATTCACTTAAAGCTCTGCCGGCTGTGATTGACCATCGTTGGAATCAGTCTCTTTGATTTCCTCTGCTTCGTTTCGCTCCTCTTTCTTAGGGAAAAAGCGACGCTGAAATAGCATTATTAATATGATTCCGACCGTGATACTGGCATCGGCAACATTAAAGATGGGTGGGAAAATTTCCGAATGTTCATTCGGTTCTGCCCAGGGCCAGCGAGCCGTAAAGTGAAACATGTCGACCACATTACCCATCAGCGGTTTGGCGTATCCTTCATAATTGAGTTCAGCTTTACCGAAGTACATCGTGTAATCGTTGAAGTCCGGATCGTAGGTTGAGCCCCGGTCAAACATGAGACCGTAAGCCAGACTATCGATAATGTTCCCCATGGCACCAGCAACAATCAGACTCACACAAATGACGTATCCCCAATGAGCCTTTTCTTTGATGAGACGATAGAGATACCATGCGATTCCGGAAACAACCACCAATCGGAAAAGGCTCAAGGTCAGTTTTCCGGCATCTCCGGGAATCATCCAACCGAAGGCCATACCCGGATTTTCCACAAATTGCAAATCGATCCAGCCGGGTATAAGCGTTTTGCTCTCCCCGTAATGGAAATTCAACTTCACCCAAATCTTCAGCAATTGATCCAGGATGAGAACAGTAAAAATGGTTAGGAGAGCCTTCTTCAAATTGAATTCTAAAAAAAGAGTGAAACCAGCGGTATGGTGACCATTGGTTTCACTCCTTCGATTTTACACTCTTGTTATTGCATGTTCTTCGCCTCGATGCTCAGCGTAGCGTGAGGCACCAAACGCAAACGCTCTTTGGGTATCAGCTTACCGGTAACGCGACAAATGCCATAGGTTTTGTTTTTGATTCGCAGCAACGCGTTCTCCAAATTCACGATGAACTTTTCCTGACGAGCCGCCAGCTGAGAAAGCTCCTCGCGATTCATCGTCTCACTGCCATCTTCCATCATTTTGAAAGTCGGAGCTGTATCATCCGTTGAATTGTCTCCTTCGTGTGATAGCGACTGCTTCAACTCTTCCAAATCTGACTTGGCTACTTTCAGTTTTTCGTGAATAAGCGTTTCAAAATCTTTTAAATCCTTGTCTGAATATCGAACATCAATCATACTCTTCTTCTCTTCCTTTTTTACAACGGGAGCCACAGGTGCTGCCGGTTTCGTTTCTTCTTTTTTCACTATCGGCGCCAGTGCCGCTTTTGGCGCCGGAATCGCAACAGGCTTTGGCTGAGCCGCTGGCTTAGTTACAACTTTGGGTTGCGGTTTGGCAACCGCCTTGACAACCTTCGCAGGAGCAACCTTTTTAACTGCCGGTTTTTGTATTGTCTTTTTAGCTGCAGGCTTCACTGCCTTTTTAACAACCGGCTTTTTCGCCACAGCTTTCTTCGGAGCAACCTTTTTTACAGGAGCCTTTGCAACCTTCTTAACCACCTTCACCACTTTCTTGGCGGGCTTAGCTACCTTTTTAGCAACAGCTTTTTTGGCTGCCGGTTTTTTCGGAGCTACCTTCTTGGGAGCTACCTTCTTGGGAGCTACCTTCTTGGGAGCTGCCTTTTTCGCAACCGCCTTTTTTACAGGCTTCGCTACTTTTTTAGGTGCTACTTTTTTGACGGCCTTCTTGGGAGCAGGCTTGGCTGCTTTTTTGGCCGCCGGTTTAGCTGCCTTCCTAGCAGGTTTAGCAGCTGCCTTTTTTACGGGCTTTGATGCCTTTTTAACAGGCTTCTTGGAAACGGCCTTTTTGGCTACTTTTTTTGTTGCCATGGATCGGTGAGTTAATTTAGTTTGAAAAGTGCAATTTTAGTCGGCTTACCCTCTTCTATTTCAACATCATAACCATCATGAAGGTCATTCATCAACTCGAGTTCCTCGGCTAAAATCTGACTGCGAATATATTCTGAATTTGATGCCACCGCTTCTCGAATTGCCTCACTTGATAGAATCTTGACATTTATTCGGTCAGTTACCTCAAAACCAGCCTCTTTGCGAAGGTTTTGCACGCGATTTACGATTTCTCGCGCTACTCCCTCGTTGCGGAGGCTATCATCGAGTGTTACGTCCAAAGCAACCGTTAATGAACCTTCATTGGCTACTTTCCAGCCCGGGATATCAACGGGAATAATTTCCACGTCCTCCGTTATGAGCTCGATGACTTCGCCCTCAACGTTCACCTCATATTTACCGCTCACTTCAATCGATTGGATGATTTCCTCCGAATGATCTTGAGCAAACGCCTGAACGGCCTTCATGTGCTTACCGCACTTCTTCCCGAGCGTTTTAAAATTAAGCTTCAGATTTTTCACAATGCGTGCCTGTGACTCATCTACAAGTTCCAGTTGTTTCACATTGGTTTCTGCCAGGATAATTTCGGACACTGCTTCTATTCTTTCCTTGTCATTTTGTTGCAATACGGGAATACGAATAGCACGCAAAGGCTGGCGCACACGCAGATTGTCCTTCTTACGAATGGATAACACCATGGATGAAATCTTTTGTGCAAAATCCATCCGACTTTCCAGTTCGGTATCAATGCGAGAAACATCTGCGCGCACGAGCATGCTCAGGTGCACCGATTCGTAGCTCAATGCCTGCTGCACAGAACCTTCGTTGCGTGCTGTTTCTGTAAGGTTTTTATACAACCAGTCACAGAAAAAAGGAGCAAATGGTGAAGCCATCTGCGCAACCGTTACCAAGCACTCGTGCAATGTCTGATAGGCCGCCTGCTTGTCGGTGCTTAGTTCGCCGTGCCAGAAGCGCTTGCGGCAAAGGCGCACATACCAATTGGATAAATGCGCATCTACAAACTCTTCGATTTCGCGGGCCGCAGTTGTTGGATTAAAATCGTCGAGGCAGTCCGTGACGGTTTGAATGAGGCTATTCAGCTTCGAAATTATCCAGCGATCAAGTTCACTGCGCTGGCTCAGTGGAATTGTGTTCGATCCGTCTATAATGTATTGATCGATATTGGCATAAATAGCAAAGAAACCATAGGTATTGTAAAGCGTTCCAAAAAACTTGCGCTGCACTTCTGCGATTCCTTCTACGTCAAACTTGAGGTTGTCCCAAGGCTGCGCATTCGTAATCATATACCAGCGAGTGGCATCGGGTCCATACTTGGCAATGGTTGTGAACGGATCTACAGCGTTGCCTAAACGCTTCGACATTTTGTTGCCGTTTTTATCGAGCACCAATCCGTTTGAAATAACGTTCTTGTAAGCTACTGAATCGAAGCACATCGTAGCGATGGCATGCAGCGTGTAAAACCAGCCACGCGTTTGATCCACGCCTTCTGCGATATAATCAGCAGGAAACGCTTTCCCTCCGTCAATCAATTCCTTGTTCTCGAACGGATAGTGCAATTGTGCATACGGCATTGCACCACTGTCGAACCACACGTCGATCAAGTCCGATTCTCTGCGCATAGCTTGGCCGGTAGCAGAAACGAGCACGATATCATCCGCGTAGGGTTTGTGTAAATCGAATTGTCCGTAGTTCTCTTTGCTGTTGTCACCGGGAACGAAATCGGCCAGCGGATTCGATGCCATGAATCCTTTTGTAATGCTTTTCTCAATTTCTGTTTTGAGTTGCTCTGCACTTCCAATGCATATCGCCTCCGAGCCATCCTCTGTACGCCAGATGGGCAGTGGTATCCCCCAAAAACGCGAACGTGACAAATTCCAATCGTTGGCGTTTTCAAGCCAATTGCCAAACCTTCCTGTGCCGGTCGATTCGGGCTTCCAGTGAATGGTATTGTTGAGCTGCACCATGCGCTCGCGCACTTCGGGAATCTTAATGAACC
>JBIKSC010000269.1:0-3615 GCA_044348775.1 Flavobacteriales bacterium
TTCCGGACAGATGTATATGATAAGTCGGAACAGCATACCGTGACAAGAAACCGGTTGAGTGTTGGCGGAACAGGCGCCAAGCCTTACTGTCGTTCGTCGTGCTCGCTGAGTTCGAGTTTCCTCTCATCCGATGCCAATCAAGTTGACTATTTCATCGATGTGGATAATGAAGCCGACACATGCGCTCTTAGACTCAGCATTAGATCCGGTCTGCCCTCAATTGATTATTTCTTTAGCAGTGTTCCATTTGCGCCTGTCGGCAAAGTTTTCGGTGACACGCTTCGACTGACCAACTTTGCGACCACCACTGATCCACGCTTTAGCGCAGTGACCATCTTACACGGCCGCGGTATCGTAAGCCTCACCGATGATGTGGAGAACTGCGTTTGGTCACGCTAACTGATTTGCAGAAGAAGATTCAGTGAATTGAGTATTGGATGGCTTAATCCCTATTATCCCGCAATCCTCCTCCCTGCAATCCTGAAAAAGAAAAAACCACCCTCGACGAAAGGTGGTCTCTCCATTAACCAAAAAAACCAAGAAACATTTACTCTACTCAAAACAGTTGTATGCAACACATCGGTGACTTGTAAACCGATGAATGAGTTTATCACTAGTGGCTCGGAAGCCAATCAAATTGTTTAGGTATTGCTCTGTCGATCTGCTCAAGCTTGTTCCACACAGAACAACACTTTAATCATAGTGAACCGTTCAACATCCATTTCCCTGGTTCGCACAGCCGTCGAATAATAGAAGAAGTGAAACAACCTTGCAGGGGGGAATCCTTCTCTCAGAATGCGCGACGAAGAAGGAACATTTTCTCGCTGATTCCAAACGAATTAAGCCCGAGATATCAACGGTGAAATGTTGAAGTATGAACAATCGTTCGGAGAGACCGTTTGAAGATTCAAGGTTACAGTTCTGAGCTACTTGCTCTTAATCAAAAGCCGCTGTCCGGGCCGAATATTTGGGCCGCACTTATTCCACTTCATGAGGTCGTGTTCAGTTACTCCTTTATACTTCTTAGCTATAGACCACAGCGAGTCACCCTGCTTCACAGTGTAGTACTTCGGCGATGAAGAGCGCGAAGTCTGGGGAGTTGAACGAGGTGCAACGGGCACAGGGCGAGGGGCAAGTGTGTCGGGCTGCACAGCCAAAGAATCGATTGGCGTTTCCACGTGCGCATCGTCATGATTCTCGATTACAGGTTCCTGTTTTTCGACTTTTACTTTTCGACGCTGTTCAATCTTCAATACTTGACCTCTTCGAATTTTATCGTTGCGTAACTTGTTCCAGCTCTTCACTTGCGCAATCGTTACATGATATTTACCTGCAATACGCCCAAGCGTTTCTCCCTTCCCTACTCGATGCTGGACCCAATAGGTTTCAAGCTCTGTAGTCTCTATCTTAGGTTGAATGGGCTGCCAACGAGCAATACTATCTTTCAAAGCAGTGTAACGAGCTACAACTGTATCTTCCAAAACGAAAGGTACCTTGCGATAACCGACTGGTAAATACTCGCCCGTATACACAGGGTTGCTGTTTCGCAAACGCGCTTCATCGACAGCAAGAACAGCTGCCATGGCTTGAATGCGGAGCGTTTTTTCGATTACGACCGGTTGAAAATGACCCAGAATATCGAAGCAATTGCTCAGCTGATTTTCGACATGCACAGAGCGCAACAGGTTGTTGGTGTAAGCCTGAAATCGTAATAGGTCGGCCGCATCGCTTCCGAGCGATTCAACAATTGCCGAAGAGGAAAGTGAGGAGTCAACAAGAGCCAGTTCCGATGGTCCCAGGCGATAAGCCACCGTAGCTCTCCAATCATCGCCTTGCTGAATAGAGAGCATGTATTTATAATGCCTAAGCGCCGCATCGGTTGTGAAATCGCCGCCTAAGCGTTCGTCGACGAGTGTATCGATTTTCAGATGATTCTTGCGTGCCGCCAAATAAGGCATCGCCCATAAGCCGGCAGCATCTGAACCCTTAAAACGCTGATTGCATCCCGAGAGCACCACCGGCAAATAGGCCACATCGGGGTGCAATGCCAGCTGCTCAGCCTTGCGCTTGAACAAAGGCATATACACATCGGCCATGGCCACCACTGAAAGAAATCGTTTGCAGTCGCCTTGCGGAAACCAAATCTCTTCAAAGCGTGCAATGTGTTCGTTTGAAAGTATAATGCTATCGTTGTACAACATGAAAATACCGGCGCTTGGCAGCTTCCATGAGCGGTTCTCGCAACGGAAGTAGCTTGGGTTGACCTCTTTCAGCTCAGCACACAACCATTGTTCGCTTGAGGACTGCAATAAAGAAGCTTGCTGTCGATCGAAGCGCGATTGAGCACGCACCGAAGCCGGCAGCAAAGAGTAAAACACTATGGCTATTAAAAAAACTAAGCGCATGATGCAAAAAAACGAACAGGCTATGCGCCTTGGGAAGAGTATCTGTGCGAATTATGAACCAATGCTCTTGGCTTCGTTATTTTCGCCCATCTAAAAGAACCACATGAATAACCGCGCCCTCTGGCCAACGGTGCTTGTAGCATCGCTGGGCTATTTTGTCGACATCTTCGATTTGCAATTATTCAACATTGTAAGTCAAGCTAGCTTGAGAGGCATCGGCATAACCGACCCTGTTCAACTGGCTGAATTTGACTACACGCTTTTCCTCTGGCAGATGACAGGCATGCTCATTGGCGGATTGGTTTGGGGAATATTGGGGGATATCAAGGGGCGGCGTAACATTTTAATGGGATCGATTTTAATCTATTCCCTCGCCAACATCGCCAATGCATTTGTGACCGATATACACACCTATGCCATAGTTCGATTAATTGCGGGGATTGGTCTTGCAGGAGAGCTGGGCGCAGCCATAACGCTGGTAAATGAAATCTTGAAAAAGGAAAGTCGCGGATACGGAACGATGGTAATCGTCACCATGGGTGCGCTGGGCGCGGTGGCAGCTGTGTACATCAACAAACTAGACCTCACAATGTTTGGCTTGGCACAGTGGCAAATCATGTACATCATTGGCGGTGTCCTTGGCCTGGTCCTGCTCACCTTGCGCGCAGGCACGTATGAGAGCGAGATGTTTGATGATGCAAAACGGCAGAACGTATCGAAGGGCAATTTCTTCCTACTTTTCGCCAATCGCCAGCGCGCGTTGCGCTACCTGGCCTGCATTGCCATGGGCTTGCCCGTATGGTTTTGTGTGGGAGTACTGGTTAAGTTTTCAGGAAAATTCGCCGCCTTGGGAGGTACTGCCGAGGGTACGTTCGAAGTTGGGCAAGCCATTGTTTTCACCTATCTCGGCCTGTCTGTTGGCGACCTCCTGAGCAGCTACCTCAGTCAATTGTTTAAGAACCGTAAGCGAATCGTGCTGGTCTATTTAATCATTTGCATTGGTGTCGTATTGCTCTTCCTGCTCGGCACCGGTTATTCCGTTTCGTTCTATTATTTCCTGTGTTTCCTCATTGGGGCCGCCACCGGCTATTGGGCGCTGTTTGTAACCATTGCATCCGAAACGTTCGGCACTAACATTCGGGCAACGGTAACCACCACCGTACCCAACTTCGTTCGCGGCGCCACTGTGCCTATTGTACTATCGTTCAAG
>JBIKSC010000270.1:0-3612 GCA_044348775.1 Flavobacteriales bacterium
GAAGTGAGAAGGGTTGCCTTCGGGGCGTTATTGGAAACGATGGTATAAGCACCGTTATCACGTTCAGTAGAAAAAGCAAGTGCAGTAGATCCAACCGTCAAGGTACTGGGGCGACGTGAATTTGTGGTATTTACAGAGCCTGTAACCCACGGGTTAGAACTAAGTCCGAAAATGAAAGAAGGGGCGGTTGCCAATCCTTGATAAACAAGAATCTGATCACCTGTCGTTCCTAATGAAATGGTTGTAGGCGTAAGTGTATGCACTGTGCCTGCGGCAAAAGCGGTAGATGCTGTCCAAGTATCTGTTCCTTCAGGGGTTGTTAGAGTGGTTCCATTCCAGCCATTGTCGGTAAATTTCACTTGTGTGCCGGCAGCGATGTTGACGAGATTCACAAAGCGAATGACATCCGGATCATCTCCGTTGAAGCCAATTACCGCAATATCGCCCGGAGTCAGAACAGTCTGAGCTAGCACATTCAAACTCGCTACGCAGGCGATCATCATCATCCATTTCTTCATCAAGAATTTTATTAAGGTGTGTCGCAATGTAGGAGATTTTTAGAAATACAAGCGCGATGGGAGAAAAATCCTGCTCGCACGTTAGTTATACAACTTTCAAGTACTAAGTACCGCGAGGAATTGGCCTGCAGGGCATGTCTGCGATGCGAGATCAGCAACCCTACCAGTTCACTATTTCACCATTTCACTATTCACCAATCAATTCGGACAAGTGGTTCCATATTCTGCGACGAAAAGCAGCAAATCAGAAACACCAACGAACCCATTAGCATCAAGGTCGGCCGGACAATTGCTTCCGTTGCAGGGAAACTGACAACTCAAATCGTCGACTGTTGCCGTAGGGTTGTAATTAATGGCGTTAGGGTACATGCAGCCGGGGACATTGCACGCCGTGACCTGCACAGTTGCAGTGGCCGAGGAGCTTCCCAGTGTATTGGCTGCGGTGAGCGATAGAGTGTAGCTTCCGGCTTGATTGAAACAAATCTCTCCGGGGTTTTGACCATTTGAAGAAGACGGCACTCCACCCGCCAAGTTCCAAATCCAAGAGGTAGGCTCTCCCGACGATCCGTCGCTCACGGTAATGCAATCGCCCAAGCATATTTCATTATCGCTGATGTAGATGGCAGCCACTGGTGGCAAGGGTTGAACTCCCGGGCAGCAGTTACCTCCGTCAGAGATAGCATACCCGCCTGTATCCCAGCATCCATATTGCGTGAAGTAGTAATACAAATTACCACCAAACTGGTTTAAGAAATAAGCAACCACTTGCTCGGCTGTATTGCAACCACCTTGATTTCCTTCGCCGCAGGAATAAGCGCAAATCATACTTGCGTATCCATCACTATCTGAAAGAACACTCGGAGGGGCAAAAAGAACTTCCGTAAGAACGCCAGTCGGAGCATTGATGGTAGTCGCTGTAAGTCCCAGGTTACAATTATCGTTGTCGCCTTGAATACCCGCATACTGCACCTCCGTCACATTCGAAGCGAACGGCCCTGTAATCGTAATTATACAATCTTCATAGGTGCACACACCAATATGCAAGTCAGGTATATCCTCGTCGATCGTGATATTCAGGGCGCCGCCATCGTAATTGGCGAAGATGATCACATTGCCTGAAGTGTTGCAGAATTGCGCCATGGCTGCTGAAGCCATCAACCAAAGAACGAAGGAGAAGTGGAGTTTCATGGAGACTAATATACAGGAATAAAGGATTGCAGGATTGTAGGATTGTAGGGAGCCGTAAGACATCAATCTTCCACTTTCGCGCCACTCATTCGGATTTTAACCACAGAGTTGCAGAGAGTGCAGAAATTCTCTTCATCCTCCGCGACTCAGCGGTTAAAATTTAGAAACACAATCAGAATGAATGCCGCACGCCAACCTGCAATTTTGAACTCTCAACCCACAGCCCACAAGCTCTATCTTTGTACCTTCAAATGAACCACCACCCCGTCATATTCACTCTGAGCAACGGCCTGCGCGTCGTGCATCAGTATTTGCCGCGCGAAGTGGCGCATTGCGGACTTATGATAGGCGCCGGCAGCCGCGATGAAGCGGCCAATGAGCATGGTTTGGCACACTTCCTTGAACACTGCTTGTTTAAAGGAACCACCAAACGCAAAACGTTTCACATCCTGAGCCGACTCGATGCAGTGGGTGGTGAACTCAACGCGTTTACTTCTAAAGAAGAAACCTGGATTCATGCCTCCCATTTAAAGGAAGATTATGAGCGGGCCATTGAACTCATCGCCGACATTTCCTTCAATGCTAATTTTCCGGAAAAGGAAATCGAGAAAGAGAAAGAAGTCATTTACGATGAGTTGAACAGCTACAAGGACAGTCCGGCGGATCTCATTTTCGAAGACTTCGATGAATTGCTTTTCGGCAAGCATCCTTTCGGTCGCACCATCATTGGTACCGAACAAACATTGAAGCGATTCAACCGCACGCATCTCGAGCGTTTTCGTAAGCGCCTGATGCACCGCGACAACCTCATCTTCTCTTCTGCGGGCAACATCAGTGCAGAAAAACTGCAGACTATGTTGGAAAAGCACATGGGAAGTTTCAAGTTGAATGCGAAGAAGCTGGAGCGCGAAAAAGTGAAGTCGTATCACTTTGAACACCGCGTGGAGAAGAAGGATATTCACCAAGTGCACTTCCTCATGGGCATGCCAGCCTATGACTTCGAGCACAAAATGCGCCCTGCCCTATCGCTGCTCAACAACGTCATTGGCGGTCCTGCCATGAACAACAGACTCAGCATGCGCATCCGCGAAAAGCACGGTATCGCGTATCACGTCGATTCGAATTACAGTCCGTTTTCCGACACGGGTATTTTCACCGTCTACCTCGGCACCGATAAAGAGAATCTGAAAAAGAGCAAAGAGCTCATCTGGCAAGTACTCAACGAATTCAAGAAAGAACGCATGAGCGTTCGCGCTTTGTCTGACGCCAAGAAGCAAATCATCGGACAAATAGCCCTGGCCCAAGACAGCGGCAGTGCCATCATGTTCAACATTGCCAAGAGTTTGATGCTGTTCAATCGCATTGATACCTTGGAAGAATTGTTTGAGAAGATTCATGAGATCTCGGCTGCAGATTGTCACCACGTGGCAGGCGAGATCTTCGATGCGAAGCGCAGTTGCAGCGTGACGTATACGTATTGAGGAGTCTAGGATTGTAGGATTGCAGGGGGTGTCAGGCATTCACTCTCATTATGTTTCTAATTCTCTTTCTCATTCTCTTTCTGATTCTAAAAATTCAAGAATGAGAAACAGAATGAGAATGAGAAGGCGGCCCTCCCTATAATCCTACAATCCTATTTTCCTACAATCCTAAAACGCGGCAATTACCCACACTATTCGCCGCAAATGTGCGGTGAATAATCCGTATATTCGCCGCAAGAAGCTCATCATCGCGTGGCGAAGTACATCTATCAATACAAGAGTTGGCCGGATTTCACTTGGCAGGAATCGCGCATCTATAGCGTGTTTGGAGAAGTGCGCCATTTACAGGGCCGTATCCTCGGGCACATGCATATGCTTGGGTTTGCCGCCAAGGAAGAAGCCACACTGGCCACGCTTACCCAGGA
>JBIKSC010000271.1:0-3599 GCA_044348775.1 Flavobacteriales bacterium
CAAACACTATGCGCCCAATGCGCGTGTTGTAGGCCCCACCTGCGCACATCACGCAGGGTTCAAGCGTTACATACAAGGTGCAATCGTGCAGCGACTTTCCATTTAGAAATTCAGAAGCCGATGTGTACGCTTGCATTTCTGCATGTGCAGTAAAGTCGTGCAAACGCTCGGTGAGGTTATAGCCTCGGGCTATCACCTGGCCCTTGCACACAATGACGCAGCCGATAGGCACTTCGTCGGCATCATAGGCGTTCATGGCTTCTCGCATCGCCATGCGCATGTACTTCTCATCGATTTCGGGGGTAACTTCTTCCAATGCTGCGTTATTTGGGGAGCAAGATACGTGTACTTTGTGCCGCGCTTCAAAGCCATGCAAGCAGGTTCAACACATCGCATACTCGTAGCTCCTCTCGATTGGGGGCTTGGTCATGCCACGCGGTGTGCACCGCTCATTGACCGTTGGCTGGCAGCCGGGCACGAAGTGGTACTTGCGTCGAACGGCAGAAGCGCAGCCTGGCTCAAGGCCCGGTATCCGCAGCTAGAGTTGCTCACCGACATTCCCGACTATTCCGTTACGTATCCAACACACGGCCCAATTACTCCTCATCTGGTAAAGCAACTGTTGAGATTGCGCAAGGTTGTGCGTGCCGAACATCGTTGGTTAGAAAACGTTGTTGTAGAGAAAAACATCCATCAAGTGTGCAGCGACAATCGGTATGGGCTTTATCATGAACGTGTGCCGTGCACGCTCATTACCCATCAACTATACCTTCGAGTGCCGGGGCCGTTTCGATGGATTGTGGGGAAATGGCTGAATATCTATCTTAAGCGATTTAGAGCACTTTGGGTGCCCGATTATCAAAGAGAACCAAACCTGAGCGGATTGCTTTCGCACGGAGGTGTGTGGGACAAAAAGGCCCTATTCCTGGGCCCGCTTTCTCGTTTTCAAAAAGTCTCTACAACCGACGAAAAACCGTATAGCGTAGTAGCCATCGTTTCAGGACCGGAGCCCACGCGCACTCGTTTTGAGAATCAGCTTCGAAACGTTTTAGCGCAAATTGAATGTCCTGCCCTTTTAGTACTGGGCAAGCCTGAAGAGCCGGTTCAAGAGCAAAACGGAATGGTTCACATTGTGAACGACCTCCCCGACTCTGCGCTGGCAGCTGCGCTGAAGGGTGCGCAACTCGTGGTGTGCAGGTCGGGGTATAGCACTCTGATGGATTTGCACAACCTTGAAGTGCAAGCATTGCTGGTGCCCACACCCGGCCAATCGGAGCAAGAATACCTGGCCCGTCATCATTCGAAGCAAGGCACGCATCGACGGATGGATCAGCACAAGCTGAACCTGACGACTCTCAAGGCAGCGCTCAAGCAATAGCGTATACGCCTACTTTTGCGCTTATGGCGAAGGTATTATTCATTGAAAGTGTTCACGAAGTATTGCACCGGCGGCTTGAAGCAGCCGGCTATGCATGCGATTGTCGATATGAAGCCACACGCGAAGAGCTATTGGCTATGGCGCACGAATACGCCGGTGTGGTGGTACGATCTCGCATTAAGATTGACAATGCGTTTATTGACGCAGCTGCTAACCTTCGCTTCATAGCACGCAGCGGCAGCGGATTGGAAAACATCGACGTGGCCTATGCGGAGAGCAAAGGCATTTCTGTTTACAATTCGCCTGAAGGCAACCGCGATGCTGTGGGCGAACACGCCTTGGGCATGTTGCTCATGTTGATGAACAACCTGCGACAGGCCGATGCCGATGTGCGCGCAGGGCGCTGGCCACGCGAAGAGAACCGAGGCTATGAGATCGCCGGCAAGACCGTCGGCATTATTGGATACGGATTGATGGGAAGTTCGTTTGCCCGGAAGCTTTCCGGCTTTAGCGCACGCGTGATTGCCCACGACAAGTATAAGAGTCAGTTTAGTGACCAATGGGCTGTTCCTGTTTCCTTGGAAGAGCTTAAAGCGGAAGCCGACATAGTGAGTTTGCACTTGCCGCTCACTGACGAAACGCATTACTATGCCGATGCTCAATTTTTCGCATCGTTCGCCAAACCGTTCTACTTCATCAACACCGCCCGCGGCAAGAACACCGAAACGTCAGCACTTGTCGATGCGCTGAAGAGAGGCAAGGTGCGCGGAGCTTGTCTCGATGTAATCGAATATGAAAAGTCCTCACTCGAAGGCTTGGAAAAAGACCCGTCGCTCACAGCCATGCGCGACCTCATTGCCATGTCGAACGTGGTGCTTTCGCCTCACATTGCAGGCTGGACGCACGAGTCGTATGAGAAGCTGAGCTCCGTATTAGCTGATAAAATCCTTTTGCTAGGTAATAGGTGATAGGTGATAGATTTTAGTTGAGTCTGCTTTGTAATCTACTTCCATTCTCCAGCTTCTTCCCAAAAACACCCCTCTGCACATTCAGCCACCTATAACCTATAACCTTTTACCTATAATCTGCCATTTTTTCCCATTCCCGCTCATGGCACGACCGTTGAAAACGCGCCGGCGAAAATCAACTAAAAGAACAGACCTATGAGTACAATGACCGAAGGACAATTGAAGGTACACACCGACAACATCTTCCCTATTATCAAGAAATTCCTATACAGTGACCATGAAATATTCCTGCGTGAATTGGTGAGTAATGCTGTCGACGCCTGTCAAAAGGTGAAAACGTTGAGCGTTTCCGGTGAAGTGAAACACGACGGCACGGGCTTGTTGGTAGAGGTTATTGCTGACAAAAATGCAAATACACTGACAGTGCGCGACAACGGTATTGGTATGACAACCGAAGAAGTTGAGAAATACATCAACCAAATCGCATTCAGCGGTGCAGAAGAGTTTGTCGAGAAATACAAAGACGCTCAGATTATTGGTCACTTCGGACTTGGATTCTATTCAGCCTTCATGGTGGCCAAGCAAGTAGAGATCCAGACACTTTCACACCGCGAAGGTGCGACGGCGGTGCATTGGACATGCGATGGCTCACCCAATTTTTCAATGGGTACAGGCACCCGCATCACACCGGGCACCGAAATCATACTGCACCTCAGCGACGATTCATTGGAGTTTTCTGAAGACAGCCGCGTAGAGGGCATTCTCACCAAATACTGCAAGTTCATGCCGATCGACATTCGTTTCGGAGAGAAATCGGAATGGGTTGATGGCGAGGAAACCGACGAGCAGGGAGAAAAGAAACAAGTTGAGGTAAAGGTTCCGAACATCATCAACAACACGGCCCCGCTGTGGATGAAGAAGCCGGCCGACCTTACAGATGAAGACTACAAGACCTTCTACCACGAGCTCTATCCGATGAGCTTCGATGAGCCGCTCTTCCACATTCACATCAACGTCGATTATCCGTTCAACCTCACGGGCATCTTGTTCTTCCCGAAAATGAAGAACAACATGGAGGTGCAGAAGAACAAAGTACAGCTCTATAGCAACCAGGTGTTCATTACCGATGAAGTGAAGAACATCCTTCCAGACTTCCTCACCATGTTGCATGGCGTTGTGGATTCGCCGGACATTCCGTTGAACGTATCGCGCAGCTACTTGCAAGAAGATGCGAACGTGAAGAAAATCTCCAG
>JBIKSC010000272.1:0-3587 GCA_044348775.1 Flavobacteriales bacterium
ATGATAAAGATGCGCCGCTTACATCAAGTGCATTCAAAGACTATACACCGGCAGTCAACATTATGCCGCGTATCGCGTTCTCATTCCCTATTAGTGATGAGGCCACATTCTTCGCTCACTATGACGTATTGACGCAGCGTCCTACTGAATTCTCACGATTCGATCCAACAGATTACCTGAACATGAAGTTCCAGAACGATCCGCTTATCACCAATCCTTCTTTGAAGCCTGAGCGCACAGTTGACTACGCACTCGGTTTCCAACAGGTGCTTTCAAAGACTTCATCGTTGAAAATCGAAGCCTTCTACCGTGAATTGCGAAACATGATTCAGATCCGCAAATTCAACGGAGCTTATCCGATTGCGTATCGTGCATTCGACAACATCGACTTTGGTACCGTAAAGGGGTTGACCTTGACGTATGATCTTCGCCGCACAGGTAACATTCGTTTGAATGCTTCTTACACGCTGCAGTTCGCAGATGGTACTGGTTCGACTTCACAATCACAATCGGCTCTTATCAATGCCGGTATTCCAAACCTGCGCAGCATCAACCCATTCAACTACGACCAACGTCACCGTATTATCTTGACTACTGACTATCGTTTTGCGGGTGGCACAGATTACAATGGTCCGATGATCAATGATTTTCAGGTTCTCGCTAATACAGGTTTCAACTTCATAGCTAACCTCGGTTCGGGTACACCTTATACACCTCAGCAGTTTGCTACTCCTGTTACGGGTGAAATCACACCAAGCACCGAAGGTTCTATCAATGGTGCTCGCTTGCCATGGCAATTCGGTGTTGACTTCCAGGCCGATCGTAATTTCGATTTGTACATGGGTGGAGACAAGAACGGAAAGCCTAAGGCCAATCTAAACGTGTATGTTTGGGTTACCAACATACTCAATACACGCAATGTGCGTTCAGTACACCGCTTCACCGGTATTCCGGAGGATGATGGCTACTTGGCATCAGCTCAGGCGCAACAGGTCATCAATCAGCAAAACGATCCGGATAGCTTCCGCAATTACTACGCAATGTTCGTGAACGATCCCAACCGTTTGGGTTCACCGCGTCAGATTCGCTTAGGGGTACGTTTGGATTTTTAAGGTTTAACAGTTAAGGATATTCAAGGAAATTTTCGATATGAAAAGCATGTATAAAATAGCCGCTTTTTCTGCCGCAATGATGCTCTCATTTGGCGCGTATGCCTACCGATACGTAGGCTCCGGAAACTCTGGCATGGCCACTCAGAATAATGACGCTCCATCGGCAACACGCGCAGCAGCGTGTGCTCCCGCAACTGCTCTGCTCGATCTAGAGTGGAACAACGTGCGCGCACGAATCGAAACAGGAGGTAATATGTGGCAGAACCGTGCAAACGGAACCGCTGCCTACGAGGTACCTAAAACCGAAACTGGTTCGGGGGGAGTTTCTTCCATATATGCAGGTGGTCTGTGGATGGGTGGAAAGTCGCAAGACCAAACGTTGAAACTTGCTGCGGTGCGTTTCCGAACGGAAGGTAACGACTATTGGACTGGGCCACTTTCTACTGACGGAACTGCCGAGATAACTGCTCAGACTTGTATCGATTATGACAAGTTCGCTGTAACCCTTCGAGAAGATGCTATTCGTCATCGCACCTATTGGGACTTAGTTACTGCCGGTGCTCCTGCAGAGGCAATAGCAGAAATCTTCCCGGATGGTTATGCTATGCCCAGCTACTTCACTTCGTTCCCCGCGCACGGAAACACAGGAGCAGGACAAGACTTTTACCTAGGTCCATTTAAAGATTACAACAACAATGGAGTCTATGATCCGGAATATGGTGACTATCCTTGGTATGATTTCTTACGTGAAATTGATTGTGCTCAGCGCCGTCGCGAAGACCAGGTGCCTTTGTTTGGAGACCAGACTTATTTCTGGATTTTCAACGATAAGGGTAATATCCACACAGAATCTCAGGGTCAACCAATCGGAATGGAAGTTCGCGCTCAGGCGTTCGCTTTCACTACCAACGATGAGGTAAACAACATGACCTTCTTGAACTATGTATTGATCAACCAGGGCTCGCAAACCTTGACTGAAACCTATTTCGGTTCATGGGTTGATCCCGATCTTGGTTTCGCAAACGATGACTTTGTTGGTTGCGACGTTCAACGTGGTTTGGGTTATTGCTACAACGGTGATGCATTTGATGAGGCAGGATTAGGCTCATTGGGATATGGTCAGAATCCTCCGGCAGTTGGTTTGGACTTCTTCGAAGGTCCTTATCAGGATGGGGACGGTGCGGCAAACCCACTAACAGAAGATATCCTTCAAGCTGAAGATGAATTGGGTATTCCCTACAAAGGCTTGGGTATCGGTTATGGTGATACCATTATCGATAACGAGCGTTTCGGTATGCGTCGTTTTGTATACTACAACAACGGAGCGAATCCTATCAATGGTGAGCCGGCTTCTCCTCAGCATTACTACAATTACATGCGCGGTATTTGGAAGAATGGTCAGGAAATGTTGTTTGGCGGTAACGGGGTAAGCGGAACCGGCGTGGTTACCGGAGTGCCTGCTCAGTACATGTTCCCTGGCGATACCGACCCGTACAACTGGAGCACATACGGTGTCATTCCTCCATCAACCGCTATTCCATGGACAGAACAAGAAGCTGGGAACGCTCCGGCTGACCGTCGTTTCATCCAATCTGCAGGTCCGTTCACACTCCTGCCCGGTGACTACAATAACATCACTCTTGGTGTGGTTTGGGCGCGTTCAATTGGTGGTGATCCTTTTGAGAGCGTTATACTCCTTCGCTTGGCCGATGACAAAGCACAGTCTTTGTTCGATAACTGTTTCGAATTGGTGAATGGCCCGGATGCTCCGGACGTTACCGTGCAAGAGCTTGACCGTGAAATCATCCTCATGCTCTCGAATGATAATCCTTCTTCTAATAATTACCGCGAGGAATATACCGAGTTTGATCCTTCTATTCCTGAAGAATTGCTCGATGGAACTCCTTTGACAGAAGAGGATCGCAGCTACCGTTTCGAAGGTTACTTGATTTACCAATTGCTCGATGATCAAGTGAGTAATTCAGAATTGAATGACATCAACAGAGCTCGTCTCATTGCACAATATGACATCCAAAATGATGTGGTTGAAATTATCAATTATAACCGTGACCAAACTACAGGTTTGATCACTCCATCGCTCATGGTGCAAGGTGCAAACGAGGGTATCCAGCATTCGTTGCGTGTTACGACTGATGCTTTTGCTTTGGGTTCTCCTGCGTTGATTAATCACAAGACGTACTACTTCATGGCGATTGCATACGGCTATAACGAATATCAACCTTATGACTTGGTAACAAGCACCGGTCAGGATGATGTGTTTAAGCCATCACGTAAGAGCGCTATTGGTCAGATTCCAAAAATTGCTGCTATACCTCACAACGTCGCAACCGAGAACGGCGGTACGATCATCAACGCCGGCTATGGCGATGGTGTTCCACTGGTGCGCATAGAAGGAACGGGTAACGGTAAGAACTTGCTGAACCTTTCTTCGAAAACAGAAAACGAAGTTCTCAG
>JBIKSC010000352.1:0-12959 GCA_044348775.1 Flavobacteriales bacterium
CAATTACCTCTGCGTGTTAATGAGTGCGTTTGTGATTTACCGAACAGCGAGGACAAGTTTGGATAACGCACTGCTGGCGTTCATCGGCTCGTTGGTTTTTTTACTCGGCTTCGGAACCGTTTTCTTTTTGCTAAAGCCCGCCAATGATGCATGCGGCGTGTTGCTCATCGCCGTTGGTTTTCATTATTACCTGAAAAAGAGCGCGTGGATTTATCCTATCCTTTTGCTCTGTGTTTTCCAACGCGAGTACGCGCTGATGGTCTTCGGGATGCTGGCAGCAGTGGATTACTTCTTCGAAAGGCATCGCTATTTCGTTGCTGTATTGTTGGCCTCGATTGCCTCCTTTGGCCTGTATTACATCTTGCGCAAAACCATTTTTTACTCGCCGTTGCACGATGGGCAAACCAAGCCCGGGTTTTTTCTGCAATCCCTGTTGCACCCTGAAGTAGCGTGGGGTCCTTTTATTAAGCAACTTGCGTTGTCGTGCAACTTGTTGTGGTTGTATGTTGCTCTCGTTGTCTACAAAACGTGGAGTGGAATAGCCTTTAACAAGCGGTTTCTTACCATCGTTTTGGTACTGTTCGTACAAGTGATTTTCATGAGCATTGCAGCCGGATTTGGAAACAACACAGGCAGGATCTTTTATTTCGTCGTTCCGTTGGTTGTTTATTATCTATTGATGGAGGCAAAAGACCTGCGTATTTCACCCATTCGCGACTGAATCTGTCAGGTGGTGTAAAAAATACACCCGTCGCTTTTTGTTTATTCGAATTGTTCTACATTTGTTAGGCTTCCTTGCGAAGCCCGAAAACAAATCCGGCGACAACGCCAGCTATTTAATTAACCTTATCTCTCGTTCATGAAACGGAATTCTCTACTTCATGTGTGCAACAGTGTGTGCGCATCATTGTCTAAGCAGTTTGAATGGAAGAATGATTGGAGAGGGCCTGTTTTAGGCTCGTTTTCTTTCGCCCCAACGTTCTTGCAACGCAATTCGGTTTTCGATTCGAATAACCCACAATTGCCCATTTTCAAATTGGCTATGCGGAAGGCGGGATTCTTAACCGTTTTGTTAATGGTGCTTCTCCTGAATGCCCGCCAAGGGTGGGGGCAAAGCGCTGGTTTTAACAACACGTTTATTGTACTCTCCTTGAATGGAGGTGCAAATACTTTTTATGACCTAAACGCCGCTACCGCAAACACAGATTTTAATAATGCAAACCTTGGGACGTTTGCACCCGGCTCTACAAACCTGACATTAAAAGGCGCAGAGCACAATGTGTTCAAATGTGGGGGTGCTGATCTTACAAGCACGAGACTTTATTACAGGGTTTATCCCACAGCTTCCCCAAGCGGATCATACACATCTCAAAGCATCGGTTTTACCAGTGGCTTTAATAATGGTTGTGGTGGCCAGGATCAGGTATGGTCGAATACCGGGCTTACCATAAACCTATTAGCCGGACTCAGCACCGGAGCTTATACCCTGGAGGTGTATTCCGATGCAACGATTACCTGTTGCGGTGGTACCGCCTTTGCTTCAAATTCAGGTAATAACTACAAGGCAACTTTTACCGTTTCCAGTATTGTTTGGACCAATACCGGAACAGCCAGTGCGTGGTACACCAATACCAACTGGACTCCCAATACGGCTTCCGGAGCTTGGCTTACAGGACACGTTGCCGAATTCCAAAATGCAGGGTCTGCAACTATTGCCGGTATTAATATGGGAACAGCATCTCTTTCTCTTGGACAAATAGATGTTACATCTGCCAGAACAAGAGCTTTGACTATTGGTAATTCCAGCGCTACCGCCGGAACACTTACGCTCAATGGAGCCACTGCCGGAAGTAATGCGAACGTTATCCTAAGGAATTCTTCAGCATCCCTACTTACGCTTCAGAATAACGATACCGGCACCGGTAAAACGATGAACATCGCGCTCGGTAATGCGACTACCAATACCATCGACGCAGCGGGCGCCGGTGGTATTACCATTAGTTCAGTCATATCCGGTGCGTCACGTAGCATAACAAAAATTGGAACGGGCACTTTAACTCTTTCCGGCACAAACACCTATTCCGGTGGAACTATTATCTCTGGTGGAACAGTTTCCGCAGGTGCAGCAGCTAATCTCGGCGACGCTGCCGGGGCCATCACACTTGGAACCGGAGCTACTTCTGCTACTCTTGCTGCAACGGGTACTTTCACCAGAAATGCATTAAACGTTACCACGTCGTCGTCAGCAGGTGTTATTAATGTAGCGACATCTCAAACGTTGACTATTGGAGCCCTCAATACAGCGAGCGGAACGGATAACACCACCAAAATCGGAAAATCAGGCGCCGGCACACTCACACTGTCTGGCGCCGGAAGCTATGTTGGTCAAACACAAATTGGCCAGGGAACCGTTATCGTTTCAAACAATGCAGGTTTGGGTACGAATAACTCTACCACAGCCCGCGGTATAGATCTCGGACTGAATGTGGGTGACGTTTCACAGGCGAACAATGTATCCGTACTTGCAACAAATGGTATCACCGTGCCTCAATCTATTTATGTAGCACCCAACACAACCGCTGCTACAAGAACCATTGGTACAAGTGGTGCAACTGCATCAGGTACCTTTTCAAATGAAGTATACTTGGATGGAACCGCTACGCTTGCACCGGTATCCGGAGGTACATTGACCATGAGTGGCAACATCATTAACACAGGCGGGCTGATCACGACCACCGGAACAACATTGTTGTCCGGAACAAATACATTCTCAGGCACAACCACAGTGAGCTCGGGCACTTTGCGTCTTGGAAGCACCTCGGCCTTGGGTTCTACTGCGGCCGCTACTTCCATAACTTCCGGCGCGGTGCTGGACCTGAACGGAATCAATTACTCGAGTGCAGAGGCGTTAACCGTCAATGGCACGGGCATCAGCAGTGGCGGAGCTGTTATCAATGGTTCTGCAACCGGTGCAACATATGCCGGTTTGCTTACACTTGGCAGCGCAAGCAGCATCATTGGTGGTTCGGGCACTATTGCCATTTCAAACACAGGAACCATCACAGGTAGTGGCTTTGGACTAACTTTAGGTGGAGCACAAGGAGGCTCCATTGCTAGTATAATTGGAACAGGTGCAGGAAGCTTAACTAAGCAGGACGCAGGCACATGGACATTGTCGGGCGCCAATACTTACACAGGGGCTACTACCATTTCAGGAGGTACACTGCGATTGGGTGCTGCAGGTGTTGTTGCTGACGGTTCGGCAATTTCGCTGGGCGGAGGTACATTGAGCAGCGGAGCAAGCGCCGGCTTCTCAGAAACCATGGGAACACTTGCGCTTACCGCCAACTCAACAATTGCATTGGGCACCGGCAACCATTCACTCACCTTCGCCAATTCGAGCGCGGTGAGTTGGACAGCGGCTACCACACTCACCATCACAGGTTGGACCGGTACTGCGGGAGCCAGCGGAACAGCCGGAAAAATTTTCGTGAGCAATACCACGGGAACACTCACTTCCGGTCAACTCGCTCAAATTAGCTTCAGTGGTTATTCTGCTGGCGCCATGCTGCTGAATACCGGTGAGGTTGTGCCTTTGCTTGCATTGCCAACTGTTGCAACAACCGTCGCAGCGTCATCAATTACTAACACTTCCGCCTCAACCGGCGGCCAAACCATTGCAGGCTCAGGACTTACTGCCAAAGGCGTGGTATACAGCACCGCCGCAGTAAGCACAACACCCACGTTGTCCAACAGTGTGCTTACCGACGGTGGAACCACGACGGCCAACTTCTCGAGCAACCTTACGGGTCTTGACGCGCAGACACAGTACTATGTGCGCGCTTACGCTACCAATGCGGCAGGCACAGGTTATGGTCCTGCCATCAATTTCCGAACACTTTCAAATCCGGCGACTGCACAGGCGAGCGGATTAAGCGCAACAGCCAGTGCATCAGGTGAACTCACCATTAACTGGACAGGTGCTACGTTCCCCGGCACAGGCGCAACTCAAGGCGGATATGTGTTGATTTATGCTACAGGAACACCAACGCTTTCTTCTGCGAATGGTAACGCGCCAACCGCAGGTGTTGGCACACTCATTACCATTACCCCAACCAACCTGCCCACCGCTCCTGCAACATCGTATGTGTTGACAGGCCTCACAGGTGGCACAACCTACAACTTCCTGCTGGTACCCTTCACATGGGACGGCTCGAATGCAGCGACATACCATTATTTGACGGCTTCTGCACCTTCGGCATCAGCAACAGCAATTACGAACCCGGCAATCACTACCACAACAGCGATTACAAGCATCACGAATGCATCGGCTGCTAGCGGTGGTTCGGGCATTTCGGCAAACGGCGGGACTATTTCTGCTAAAGGCGTCGTTTGGAATACTTCAACAGCTCCTACGACAGCGAATAGTTCAACCACAGATGGAACAGGAACTGCTTCATTCAGCAGCTCGCTCACTTCACTGAGTGCGCAAACACTTTACTACGTGCGTTCCTACGCTACCAACGCGGTAGGCACGGCATACGGTAACGAACTGTCATTCTATACGCTTTCCAACGAACCGACCGCAGCGGCAACTTCATTTACTGCAACAGCAAACGGTTCTTCGCAAATCGACTTGACTTGGACCGCCGCAACCTTCCCAGGTGCGGGCGCCACCAACAACGGTTACATCATCTTGCGCCGCATCGACAGCACCAACCCGACCACCTCAAGTGTGACCGATGGTGTTGCCCCTGCAAGTTTGTCGCTTCCTTCCGGAACGACGCTAGCAACAACCATTACCTCCGGAGCAACTGCTTCGTACAACAATACAGGTCTTGCGGCTTCTTCGCAATACAACTACATCATCATTCCATTCACTTGGGATGGAAGCAACGCAGCGACATACAACTACTACCTCACATCAGCACCAAACGCCAATGCCACAACCGACGCGGGTCTGCCAACAGTAGATGTAACTACTGCAGCATCGAGCATCACCAACAACAGCGCGTCGAGTGGTGGTAGCACGTTGGTTGCAGGTGGTAGTGCAATTACAGCAAAAGGGGTTGCCTACAACACAGCGGCCACGCCAACAACCGCCAATAGCACAACAAACGACGGATCGGGAACAGCTAATTTCAGCAGCTCGCTCACGGGCCTATCCGCACAAACGCTTTACTACGTGCGTGCGTATGTTACCAACTCATCGGGCACCGGCTATGGAAATGAAATTTCATTCCGCACACTGTCCAATCCGGCAACTGCTCAAGCAAGCGGACTTTCGGCTTCTGTCAGCGCTTCAGGCGAATTGACCATCAGCTGGACGGGCGCCACCTTCCCATCATCGGGAGCTACGCAGGGCGGCTACGCATTGATTTACTCAACAGGAACACCAACGCTTTCTTCTGCCAATGCAACTGCACCGGCAGCGGGCGTAGGAACCTTGGTAACCATAACGCCAACGAACCTACCAACAGCGCCTGCCACATCGTATGTGCTGAGCGGCTTGACCGGTGGCACCACATACAACTTCCTGCTGGTTCCGTTCACATGGAATGGCACGAATGCAACCACCTACAACTATCTTACGACGTCAGCTCCAACTGCATCGGCAACAGCAGTAACCACAGCAAGCGTTACTACCACAACAGCAAGTTCAGTAACCAACACAACCGCTTCATCCGGCGGCAGTGCACTTGCAGCAGGTGGCGGAACAATTTCGGCAAAAGGGGTTGTGTGGAACACATCGACAGCGCCAACTACAGCCAACAGTTCAACCAACGACGGCACAGGTACGGCTTCATACACATCTTCGCTAACCTCACTGAGCCCTGAAACACTTCATTACTACAGAGCCTATGCAACCAATCAAGTGGGAACAGTATACGGTGCTGAACTCACCTTCCGCACGCTGTCGAACCCACCCACGGCTCAGGCATCAGGACTCACCGCAACTGCATCTTCGTCTTCGAACATCAACTTGAGCTGGAGCGCTGCTACCTTCCCGGTTTCAGGCGCGACCACCACGGGGTATGTGCTATTACGAGCAACCTCACCTAATAGCCCTTCGCTTGGCAATAGCAACGGAGCTGCTCCCACAGCGGGCGCCAACACTACGATTGTTAGCTCAACACTTACAAGCACGTCTACAAGCAGCGCAGGATTGACAGCAGCAACAACCTATAACTACTTGCTCGTTCCGTTTACATGGGATGGCTCAAACGCATCTACATACAATTACCTCACTGCATCCGCACCTACAGCAAGTGCTACCACCTTGGCAGCTGTGCCAACAGCGCAACCAACAGCGCTTGTGTTTTCTGCAGTGACGTCTTCCACAATCACAACTTCGTGGACTGCAGCCGCAGGCGCGCCCACAGGATACATTGTGCTTCGCTCGACCGGCTCTGCACCCGACACTGACCCGGTGTCTACTACAACCTACACAGCAGGCAGCACCTTGGGCAACGCAACGGTTGCATTCGTTGGAAGCGCTGTTACAACAGGCGCTCAAACAGGTTTGATCGACGGAACTACTTATTTCTATGAAGTATACAGCTACAACGGAGCAGGAGCGGGCATCAACTACCTAACTACCTCACCTTTGAGCGGAAGCCAGGCAACCCCGGCTATTTCTGCGCCTGTGGCTACTGCAGCTACTTCAGCTGCTAACACGTCGTTTACTGCGAACTGGGGCGCTGTGAGCGGCGCAGCAAGCTATCTGCTCGACGTTAGCACCAATCCTTGCTTCGCGTCTTTCGGATCAGCTTCCACTGCAACAGAAGGTTTTGCAGGAGGAACAACCGCACCAAGCGGTTGGACATTTACCACGATTGCAACAACCTACACATCGGCAGGTAATTTTGGGGCCGCTTCACCATCCGTTCAAATGGATGCAACGGGCGACCGTGTATTGACCAACCAGCTTACAGGATCGGCCGCATCACAATTGAGCTTCTGGCTGAAAGGAAACGGAACCAATGCCGCAAGCGCATTGTTGGTAGAAGGAACTACCGATGGTACCAATTGGGTAACCATCGAAAACATCACCGCCAGCATTCCAACAACCGCTACTACTAAGACGTACAACTTCTCATCAACACCTCTTCTGCCTTGTGGAATGATTCAATTCCGCTTTACATACACCAAGAACGCAGGTAACCTGGCCTTCGATGATGTGAGCATTACTTCAGCAAGTTCAACTCCTTCTTTTGTTTCCGGGTACAACGGCTTGTCGGTTTCGGGCACGTCGTCATCGGTAACGGGCCTCACAAGCTCGACCACGTATTATTACCGCGTGCGTGCGGTGGGTACCAACTCTACTTCTGGAAATTCAAACGTAATTACAGCTGCCACACTCAACGATCCGAATACAGCGGATTACCGTTCAGTAGCCAATGGCAACTATACCAGCGCCTCCACGTGGGAGTACAACAGCATCGGAAGTACGTGGGTTGCGGCAACGCAAGCGCCTACATCGGCCAGCAACGTGACCATTCAAGCTACACATACGGTTACGCTCGATGCCAGCCAAAGTGTCAACTCGGGTAAAACACTCACTATTACAGGTACACTCGACGCCGGAGCCAACAATATCAGTGGTGCAGGTATAGTAGCTATGGGAGCCGCGTCAACCATCATCACATCGAGTGCAACTGGTCTTGCGGGTGCGCTGCAGGTTACAACACCAGCCAGCTGCACATTTACTGCAGGAGCGAAATTCCATTTCACCGGCACTGCAGTGAATACAGGATTTGCATCGTTTACCGGTATCAGTTCGTTTACGTTCTACAACATCGTATGGGCTGGTTCTACTTCGCTCACCTTGGACAAGAGCATTCGCATTGCAACGCTCGACTTCAATAACAGCGGTTTGATTTATCTCGGAAACTTCGACCTGTTCATCTCATCGTCCGGTAACATCAACGGAACTTCGTTGTCGGCATCGAAAATGATTGTTACGGATGGAACGGGATCACTCTTCCGATTCATTACAACAGGAGCATGGTCGGCATTCACTTGGCCAATCGGTGAAGTCACAGGCACCGCAGAGTATTCACCGGTAACGATTAGCACGCTAACAGGTAATGCTGCTGCAAGTGCCTATATCGGATTCCGTGTTGCTGATGCCGCTGAGCCAAACAACGGCCTTGCATCAAACTACATCACGCGCTATTGGACCTACACAACAGCAAACCTTACTGCAGGTTCTGCGTGGAGCAATGCAACATTCGCCTATACCTCAGGCGACATAGTGGGTACTGAAGCGTTGTTGAAAGCCAATGTGTTTAGTTCTGCTACTTCTACATGGACCGAGTTTGCCACGAGCAGCGCTGCTTCCAATACGCTCACTTTTACTTCTGGCGCTAGCACTACAACAGTTCTGACGGGCAATACCATTACTGCGCGTGTTGACCCACCGCTTTATTACCGCTCTGCATCATCAGGTAACTGGGGTACTGCAGCTACGTGGTTGGTTTCAACCGACGCAGCATTTGTTGCTCCGGCAGGGGTTGCAGCCACATCGGCTCCTACCGCCACCAACAGCATGGGCATTACCATAATGGCGGGTCACAGCATTACATCGGCCACTTCCGTTTCAGCAGATCAGCTGACAATTGAGTCGACCGGCTCCTTGGAGATGACCAACAACGCGTTAACGATTTCAAACGGCACTGGCACTGATATAACCATCAACTCAGGAGCTACACTTTTGCTTTCAGGCACCGCTACCATCACCATCAATACCAGCGCAACGATTCAAGTCGATGGTTTGTACAAGGTTTCAAGTACAGCTGCGCCGGTCGTTACTAATGCAGGAACAACAACGGTTACATCGACGGGAACATATGAACACGCGCGTGACGCGGGTATCATTCCTACCTGCACCTGGAATACCGGAAGTACGTGTTTAATTACCGGAACCGGAAACAATGCTCCAACGGGTCTTGCCCAATCTTTCCATCACTTCACGGTAAACACCACGCTCACCAACAGTGTAAACTGTTCAGGCGCCTTGCAAACGATTAATGGTAAGTTTAAGCTCACCACCAACGATGCTTCATTCGGATGGAGATTGACGGGTACGACAAACTATACACTGACTGTCGCAGACAGTTTGATAATTACAAATGGTATACTCGATGCGTCTAGCGGCGGTTCTACAGGTACTATCAATGCAAATGGTGCCATCGTAATGAGTGGTGCATCCTCACAAATCACCAAGACCGGAGCAGCAACCATTACTATTAACGCCAACAACAACGTCACTCAAAACGCCGGTATCATCGAATTCAACGCCGGCGGCGCGAGCAATACCACCTGGAACATCAAAGGTGATTTCGTGCAAGGTGGAACCATCCAGCGTACCAATGGCGGAACACACGTGTTGAACTTCAACAAAGCTTCGGGTGTGCAAACGTGGACGCAAACCGGAACTTTCGGAGCCGGAGCCATGACCATCAACGTGGGCAGTACCACAACGAATACGCTACAACTGCTCTCGAACATTGCACTCGGAAGCTCAGCACAAGTGTTCAACGTAACTAATGGTGCAACGCTCGATATGGGCCCTTATGTGATGACAGGCGCAGCATCCACCTTCGCTGTAGGAGCGACAGGCGCTGTGAAGTTTGGTAGCGTAGATGGTATTACTACCTCACCAACAGCATCGGGTAACGTGCAAACTTTGACGCGTACGTTCCCTGCAACCGCTTCCTACTTCTATAATGGCACAAGCAATCAGGTTACGGGTAATGCATTGCCAACAACCCTCACCGGCACAGGTAACTTGAACATACAAAGTGGTACAGGAATTACCGTAACACTTTCAGCGACCAGAACTACTCCAACCTTGAATCTTATTTCAGGTTTGTTTGCAGCGGGCACAAGCCAGCAACTCAACATCTCAGCAAATGGAACTGTGAACGCAACGGGTGGTGATTTCGCAACAGGAGCAACCGCCGGTGTACTCAACTTCGCAACAGGCGGCACCGGTACGTTCACCGGAAACTGCAATCCTTACAACGTGTATACTTCCGGTGGTGTGAACTTCGGAACAGGCACCGTTACGATTGCTGATGGTGGAACCTTCCGCATCAATGCCGGTGGTTTTGTAAACACCAATGCTCCTTTCTACGCCTCGGGTTCTACGCTGCAGTACTTCACTACCTCAACCTATGGTCGTGACCTGGAGTGGAGCGCATCGAGCGGTCGCGGGTATCCGCACCACGTGCAGATTTCCAATAACACGATTGTGAACCCGGCCAACACCGGAGCAACAAAAGCAAACGTGCCGTTGCGCACCGCTGGCAATTTCACCATCGATAGCGGCTCTGCACTCTACATGGACTTCTCATCCAACAACATGATTGAAGACCTGGTTGTAGGTGGTAACTTCATATTGACAGGTGCCATTTCAGCAAGCCAAACTGCAGGATCTGATATTTATGTGGCCGGCAACTGGACCAACGACGGAACTTCGGCCAACTTCTTCCCCAACAACAGAGGTGTATTCCTTAATGGCTCGGGTACTCAAACCATCAGCGGCACCAACACTTCGTTCCCGGCATTCCCATACCTGTTGATTGATAAAACTTCAGGATCCGTGGTTCTTGGCCGCGATGTACAAGTGACAACACAACTCACATTCACATCAGCCAACACAGTGTTGATTGACGCAGCCACATACACCCTGTACGTCAGCGGAAGTGCTACCACTGCCATTGACCGCCAAGGTGCAGGGTACGTGGTTGGTAATCTTCGCCGAGCAGTGGCCACCGGATCGAACACGTACACTTATCCTGTAGGTGATGCCACCAACTACACCCCTGTGAGCACCGCGCTCAACAACGTGACGGTAGCGGGTTCTATCACCGCCAAGAGCAATGCGGGCGAACATCCGCAAATTGCATCGAGTGGTATCGATGGAAGCAAATCGGTAAACCGATACTACACGCTCACCAACACAGGCGCAACGCTTACCTCGTTTGATGCGACGTTCACCTTTGTTTCGGGCGATGTAGATTCAGGAGCAAACACCGCAAACTTCCTCGTCGGCAACTACGCCTCGGGCTGGACCTATCCAACCGTGGGCACACGCACGTCGACAACGACACAAGCAACAGGTATCAGCACATTCGGTGAATTCGCAATTGCAGAATGTAAAGCACCAACAGCCTTCAACGTTACGGGCGGTGGTTCTTACTGCTCAGGCAGCGGTGGATTGGCTGTAGGGCTCGACGGTTCGGAAGCCGGCATTGGCTATCAGCTGAAGCTCGATGGTGTAGACATAGGTTCAAACGTAGTAGGCACCGGTTCGGCCATCAGCTTTGGAAACCAAACTTCAGGCGGCGTTTATACCGCAGTCGCTACAAGCCTTGCCTCTAGCGGCTGTTCAAACAGCATGACAGGCAGTGTCACCATCGCGGTGAACCCGGTTGTAAACCCAAGCATTTCCATCAGCGCATCTGCGTCGACCATTTGCACAGGCACGAGCGTAACGTTCAATGCTACTGCACAGTTCGGTGGTTCCAGCCCTGTATACCAATGGAAACTGAATGGCTCCAACGTAGGCACCAACAGCACTGCATACACCAATTCTACACTTGCCAATGGCGATGTAGTAACGTGTGAACTGACCAGCAGCGAAACATGCCCTTCACCGGCATCTGTAACCAGCAACTCTTTCACAATGGCTGTGCTCGCATATGAAACACCGAGTGTAACCATTGCGGCATCACCGAGCACCACAGGTTGCGCGGGAGACCTCATCACATTCACCGCAACACCAACATTCGGAGGCGGAACACCCGTGTATGCGTGGTTGCTCAATGGATCCTCTGTTGGAACCAACAGCGAAACGTATAGCACTATTAACCTAGCGAACGGCAATACAGTGCAATGCGTGCTTACCTCCGACTATTTGTGTGTAACCTCGGCCACCGATAGCAGCAACACTGTATCGATGACCATCGTAACTCCTCCACAGGTAGACGCCGGTAGCGACATGACGACATGTGGTATCACACCATTCACGTTTGCCAATGGAGCAACCAACAGCAATACAACCAGCATAGTATGGGCTGAAAACGGAGCCGGAAGTATTACGGCAGGAGGCAATACGCTCACTCCAACCTATACGCCTGCGGTTGGTGATTACGGAAACACCGTAACCTTCACGCTTACCGGCTTTGGCACAAGCCCTTGCGCAGAAATTGCTGACAACGTAACACTGCAGGTTTCGGGTCTGACACTGTATTATACGGATGCCGATAGCGATGGCTTTGGCGATCCGCTCAGTTCACCCGTTGCTTCATGCGCCCCTGTAGCCGGCCGCGTGGCCGACAACACCGACTGTTGTGACACGAACGCCAACATCAACCCGATGTGCGAATGGTGGGCAGATGCTGACGGCGATGGAGTGGGCGGATTTATTTATCAAATAGGCTGTATAAGCGGTTGTTCCGGTCCTGCTCAAACAACGCCATACTATCCTGCAGCTCCAAGCAATGGCGGTGCACCATACCCCATCGATTGTAATGATGAGGCGGCAAGCGCTTATCCCGGTGCTGCCGAGCAATGCGGCAACACCGTCGACGACGACTGCGATGGTATCGTGGATGAGGGTTGCAGTGGAATCGCAAACGATGAGTTCGCAAACGCAAATTCCATCCAAGTAAACACTAGCAATACCTTCTACCCAAATTGTGTGGCTATTGCCGGTACTTTGCTCAACGCAGATCCTTCCACAGAGGCGAACCCGGCCAACGTAGCTTCCGGCGCCGGTCGTGACACGTGGTTCCAGTTTATCGCCCCTTCGAGCGCAGCGCGCATTCGTGTTGTGCCCGCGGGTTTCGATGCTTTGATAGAATTAAGAACTGCCGCACACCCTGTTGGTCAGGTGGATGTTGAAAATGCAAACAATGCTGTAGGGGGAACTGAAATCATGAACGTAG
>JBIKSC010000273.1:0-3578 GCA_044348775.1 Flavobacteriales bacterium
CGATGAAGGATTGGCTTCTGTGGACGCGCAGCAGCGCGTCCTGACCTAGGGTGCCACTTAGGACAAGTGTGGGCGATGAAGGATTGGCTTCTGTGGACGCGCAGCAGCGCGTCCTGACCTAGGGTGCCACTTAGGACAAGTGTGGGCGATGAAGGATTGGCTTCTGTGGACGCGCAGCAGCGCGTCCTGACCTAGGGTGCCACGTGGGACGTTCTTTGGCGATGAAGGATTGACTACTAATAAAAACGCCTCCCCGTTGGGAGGCGTCTTTACTTAACCAAATCCATTAATTAACCAAAAAAACAAATCACACCTTTAGTACGGGGGGTGAAAAGGGAAGGTTTCAAAAAGACAGATTTTTTTTCCGGCTGTGTTTGCAGCAGTGGCGTTATGGACTACATTTGCCGTCCCAAAATTGGGAAACCACCTGGAGAGGTGGGTGAGTGGCTGAAACCAACAGTTTGCTAAACTGTCGTAGGGGGTAACCCTTACCGGGGGTTCGAATCCCCCCCTCTCCGCAAAGCGAACATAAAGATTTCCGATAGAATACAATCAACTTGATTGAATCTTCGGAAAATCTTGAATCGACGAGCACTCGTGCGTATGTTTGCAAAAATTTTCGGGGTGTAGCGTAGCCCGGTATCGCGTCTGCTTTGGGAGCAGAAGGTCGTAGGTTCGAATCCTGCCACCCCGACAAAAAGTTCAAAATCTGAATTTCTACGGAAAATCGGATTTTGGACTTTGAAGTTTATAGAGGTCCCGTAGCTCAGTTGGATAGAGCAGCAGATTTCTAATCTGCGGGCCAGGGGTTCGAATCCCTTCGGGATCACAAGAACAATGACTAATGATGAGTGACCAATGACAAATCATTAGTCATTAGTCACTAAATAAGAAAGCCTCCCCGTTGGGAGGCTGCCTTACTTAACCAAATCCATTAATTAACCAAAAAAACAAATCACACCTTTGGTACGGTGGTGGGAAATGGAAGGTTACATTTTTTTTTTTAGGATTATAGTAGAATAGGATTTAGGATCTTAGGGAATGAAAGGCGTTCTATGGAATTCTTGTGCCCCCCTACAATCCTATTATCCTATAATCCTGGTTCCTTGGCGGAGTGCCCTTTGTTGAAAACGCAATTAAACCGGCTGCGCTGGAATTGATTCTCTCCCCAAATTTGAACCAAACACACGCCCCTATGTCGGAAGAAAAAGTTGTTGTAAAAATTGAACACGCCGAGATACGTCAGAAAGAAAACGTGATTCTCAAAGACGTGAACCTGGAGATAAAATCCGGTGAGTTCGTGTACCTCATCGGGAAAACGGGAAGCGGTAAGAGTAGTCTGCTAAAAACGCTTTACGCGGAACTGCAGCTTGCCAAAGGCGCGGCGCAATGCTGCGGGTTTGACCTTTCCAGTATGCGTAAATCGCAAATCCCTTATTTACGAAGAGAGCTCGGCATCGTGTTTCAGGATTTCGAATTGCTGACCGACAGAACCGTTTTCGACAATCTCGAGTTCGTCTTGCGTGCAACAGGCTGGACCGATGAGAAGGCCATTGTAGCTCGCATGAACAGCGTGCTCAACCTCGTAGACCTCGACAACAAAGGCCACAAAATGCCACACGAACTGAGCGGTGGTGAGCAACAACGTGTGGTAATTGCCCGTGCACTCCTCAATACTCCTCAACTCATTCTGGCCGATGAACCCACCGGTAATCTCGACCCCAAGACAAGCCATGAGATTCTGAACTTGCTGTTAGCGATTAGCCGATCGGGCACGGCGGTCTTCATGGCTTCGCACGACTTCAATACGATGCGAAAATTCAACGGACGTGTGATCGTGTGTGATGGCCAAGAAATAAAAGAAACAACCGACATCGCGGCCTATGAAGCCGTGCATGCATAATGACTCAGCCAACCATCAGTGTAATAATACCTGTATTCAACGCCAAGCGCACGTTGGCCAATGCGCTGCAAAGCGTTTGGCAACAAACCTATCCGGCGCATGAAGTACTGGTAATTGACGGTGGATCAACGGATGGAACGATTGAACTAATCCAAGCAAATCAATCGCGCATTAATTATTGGATAAGCGAACCCGACCGCGGCGTATACGATGCCATCAACAAAGGAATTCGACAGGCGACAGGCGACTGGATTTACATTCTCGGCAGCGATGATGTGATGGCGTCCAATGATGTCTTCGAAGTCATTTCGGAGCACCTCAACGCCAGCGCTTCACTCTTATTCGGCAGCGTGCAGAATGTAAACATCCGACAATCGATGGTTCCGGAGATGCACATCAGCTCCATGAGGCCGCTTATTTATCTCAAGAACACGCTTCACCAACAAAGTGCTTTCTATCGAAAAACCTTGTTTACGGATGATGCATTCGATGCATCGATGCGCGTGCTTGCTGACTACGACTTCCACCTTCAACTCTACAAGCACAAAACGCCTTTCAAGAAGCTTGATGTGGTAGTTGCCGCATGCGATGCATCGGGGCTTTCCAAACAATTCAAGTGGTCGCTTTATCGGGAAGAATTCAAGTTGAAACGAAAAAGACTGGGCACACTAACCGCCCTCCTACTTTCACCCATTATCGGTCTGAAATTTCTGCTCAAGCAGCTTCGATGATTCAGAGAAAAGCACTGTAAACGCTTCGTACTACTTCCTGTTCGCGCTGCCAATTGAGTTCCTTTGATGCTTGGATTGCATTCTTGCTCCACTCCCCCAGCTCACCTCCATCAAACATCTGTTGCAGCGAAGCAGCAATTTCTCGGGGCTCTACTTCGCTCACCACTGCCCCGATGTTGTACGTTTCAACCACGCGCCGAAGCTCAGGTAAATCGGAAACGAGAACCGGCAAACCGGCGTGTATGTAATCGAATAGTTTATTGGGCAACGAATATGCGTAGTTCAAATGAAGTGGCTTATCGAGCGACACACCAACATCCGCAATAGACGTGTATTGCTGCAACTCTTGAAAAGGAAGCTTCGCAATAAATCGAACACGATCGTGCAAGTTCTTTTCATCTACGATGCGTTTGATGTTGTGAAGATCGCGACCAGAACCAATAATGAGCAGAAGTGCCGAAGGAAGAAACTCCATGCTGAGCGCAATCTCCATGCCGCCGCGATCAGGATCGATGTAGGCACCTTGCAAGAGAATAATTCGCTTGTCGGTTGGCAAGCCAAGTGACTCTCGCGAAGCATGTACAACCTCTTCACGCAATGGTGGCACATTGCGTAATACATGCACCGGAACATGATACAAGGCGCGATAAATACCTGCAATCGTTTCGTTGACCGTAATAACATGTTTGAGTTTCGGGAAGATGAAGCCCTCCACAGTAAGCCATACTTTTTTAGGAAACGGTCGATTGGTCAAGCCCTCCGCTTCGGTGAAATACTCATGGCTATCGTACACCAACTCCTTTCCCTTCATGCGTGAAATCAGAAAAGCAGGAAGCAGCGTATCGAGATCATTCGCAACGATTATGTCGGTTCGTTTGAAGAGTAAGTAGAAAAAAAGTCGAACGTTGAGCGCGACATAAAACAATGCGCCTGTTCGAAATGGA
>JBIKSC010000274.1:0-3576 GCA_044348775.1 Flavobacteriales bacterium
TTCACTATTTCACTAATGTTTAAAGTGCCTCACCCCCGTCATATACATCGCAACACCATTTGCGTTGCAGTAATCGATTGAAAGCTGGTCCTTGATAGAACCGCCCGGCTGCACCACTGCTGTGATTCCCGCTTCACGTGCAATCTCTACGCAATCGGGGAATGGGAAGAATGCGTCGCTTGCCATTACGGCGTCTTTCAAATCGATCTGAAATGTTTGCGCCTTCTCAATGGCCTGACGCAATGCATCGACGCGAGAGGTTTGACCCGTTCCGCTTGCGCAGAGCTGTCCGTTTTTAACGAGCACAATCGTATTGCTCTTGGTATGCTTCACAATCTTGTTTGCGAAGACCAAGTCGCTCAGTTGTGAATCACTTGCCTTCGCTGTAGTAACCAGTTTAAAATCCTGGATAGTTTCTGAGTGAGAATCTTTATCTTGAAACAGGTATCCGTTCAATGCCGTGCGCACCTGCTGCTTCGGCATGGTCACGTGTTTGCGCACCAGTATGATTCGATTCGCTTTTTGCTTGAGTAATTCAATGGCAGCTGCATCATATGACGGTGCAATAATGACCTCACAGAACAACGAATGAATGAGTTCGGCTGTTGCTAAATCAATTGAACCATTGGCAATGAGCACACCACCAAAGGCCGACACAGAGTCGCAAGCCAAGGCCGCTTCATAGGCTTCCTTCATGTTGGCGCGTGTTGCTATGCCACATGCATTGTTGTGTTTCAGAATGGCAAATGTTGGAGCGTCTTTGGCGAATTCATCAATCAAATTCACGGCAGCATCTACATCGAGTAAATTGTTGTATGAAAGTTCTTTGCCATTCAGCTTCTCAAACAACGCATCCATATCGCCGTAGAAAACACCGCGCTGATGAGGGTTTTCACCATAGCGCAGTACCTGATAATCATTTTCGCTGATCTTCAACGAACCCGGTTCTTCACCCAGGAAATACGAGTAGATCTTTCCGTCGTAGTGCGATGAAACATTGAAAGCTTCGCGCGCTAGTTCACGGCGCTGTTCGATGGTGCTTTCACCCTCTTGCTGAGTCAGTATGTTAAGCAGATGAGCGTAATAGCGCTGCGCAGGCACAATTACCACGTCGTCATAATTCTTTGCAGCACCGCGGATGAGTGAAATACCGCCGATGTCAATCTTTTCTATAATGTCTTCGTGTGATGCGCCACTCGCAACTGTTTTTTCAAACGGATATAAATCGACAATGACACAGTCGATATTGGGAATTTCGAACTCGGCTATTTGTGCCTGATCTCCCGCATCAGCGCGTCGGTTTAAGATACCTCCGAATACCTTGGGGTGCAAGGTTTTTACACGTCCTCCTAAAATGCTCGGATACCCGGTTAGTTCTTCTACCGGCACCACGCTTCCGCCCAGTTTTTCGATAAACTCTTGCGTACCTCCGGTGCTGTACATGGTGATGTTCAACTCCATCATGCGACGCACAATGGGTTCCAAACCAGTTTTATCAAATACGGAAATAAGGGCTGAGGTAATTTTTTTCGACATGTTTAGGAGAAATTTTGCGCCGCGAATTTAGCACTACAATTCCACCTTATAAGAAACCAGTATCACATAATCCATTTCTTGCGGCGAATCTGTCAAATCGCGCTGTATGAGATAACCAAATGACACCGCCTGTTTCTTGTTGATTTTGCGGGAAACCTGAGCGGTCCAACGCCAATTGGTGAGTGCTAGGTCTTGGTAAGCTGAAATGGAATTAAAGAGCTCGAACGAGGACGAAAGATCTGTTTTTTTGAGTCCGCCATACTTCAAACTTGCTCTGTTGCGCCAAATGGTGGTAAAGTCTGCGTCGGCATCACCTAGTCCACCGGTCATGGAAAACTGTGCTCTGGAAAGCAATTGAACCGACCAGTCGTTCCATTTCTCCTTCATGGCGATTCCATACTGCATTCGCTGTCGGCCATCGACATGTACACCATCGTTGCCAATTCCGCCGCGATATGCCGCTTGCAAGCTGAAGTTTTTCGACGCTTTGTATTCAGCGCCAACATCCACAAACAAGCGCGACCATCGTGTGATGTTTTCATCGAAACGAACCTCCGGACTAACCGTTATCTCCACGCGATCGTTTAACTCATGACTCAAGCCCACGTCCATCCAAAGACCTGCATCGCTGCTTTGTGTCCAAAGCTTCGCGCTGCTCAACATAAGGAAAAGTAACAGACTAATTCGCATCGTAGAGAGTCATGTCGGCCGCCACAATGGTTTGCTCGCCATCGGTGATTTCCAATTCCTGCAACACGGTCATGTGGTCTTCATCCCAAGGAACCGCCACTGAATTGGTATCGGCCGAAAACGCATACACGGTGTATTTCCCCGGCCGCAGATATAGAAACTCGTACTCACCGTTGTAATTCGTTTGCACGCGATCGTCAGGCGATACATGATCTCCATAAATGATGAACACATCCTCATCAGCCGCAGGAAAAGTGCCGATTGCGGTCGACGGATTATTCAACACCACACGAATTTCTCGCGATACCTTTCCTTTGATGGAGGAATTACCGCCATCACCCGCTTCCTTTTTGCAGGATGCAAAAACGAAAACAGTAAGTATTACAAAGAATGACGTAGTACTTTTCATTGTTATCAGTTATTGAATCCGGACGAGAATGTCTCGTCGATATGACCGTCTTGCTGGTCTTCGTAGAAATAGATTTTCACCATGACCGTGTCGCGCAGAAAATCGATTTTACCAATTTCAACACGGTTGATTTTTATGCCTGTGCGCTCTTCAAGATCAGCGATTAACTCAGCGCGGCGGCCCTTCTGAATGAGCGTAATTTTTTCATAAACCACCAACTTCTGTGACTCGTGACGCAACAACCACACGTGCTCCAGTCCATAGGTAAGTGCGAGAATAGCAAGATTCGCAAATACCAATTCGGCAACCGAAATTTTCTTGTTGATGAGCGCGTTCATCACCGACATGCCTATTACAATGAAGAGATAGGTCATCTCCTTAATTGGAATGGCGTCCGTTCGGTAACGTATGATTCCGAATACAGCAAACAATCCCAATGCGAAGCCCATTTCCAGCTTCACGCTTTCGAGCAAAAAACACATGGTGAAAATGGAAATGCTAAACAGGAAATACGTGAAAAGAAAATCTTTCCTTTTGGCAATCGGATAGTAAATCAGTCGCACCAACACAAACACAAACAACAAGTGCAGACTCATGCGAATGATTAGGCCGAGCAGGTCTTCCCCGTTGAAAAATTTCAAGCCGCCAAGTGGTTTGAATTTCTCCGTTTCCTCAACAACAGTAGGAAGTGCTTCTTGCACTTGCATCAGTATTTGACTCCAATCAAGCAACATAGGCTAATTTGATTTTTTCGATTTTCAATAATTTCTGTTTGAAGTTGTTCGACTTCATTTCGGGGTATAAAAGCGCCACACCCAGGCAATACTTACTCATGGATTCGGGGCGTACCAATCGATGCTTCAGAAATTTCAACACTTCTGACGCTGTGCTGTTTTCATCGCGCTTTACCTCGATGATCACCAATTCGGGTAGTGAAGCCG
>JBIKSC010000275.1:0-3571 GCA_044348775.1 Flavobacteriales bacterium
CCGGAGCGCTTGGCAACCATTCTTCGCCGCGAACGGCGTGGGTGATTTTCATCAAATAATCATCGACGATGTGTGCAAGGTGATAGGTCGGCATGCCGTCGCTTTTCAGCAATACTTTATCATCCACGATATCCGATTGAAACACGACTTCTCCGCGGATGAGGTCGTTGATGACGATGCTTTCCCCTTGTGGCACTTTTAGGCGAATGACGTAAGGCATTCCGCTGTCCATGCGCTGCTTCAAATCGACCTCGCTCAATGCGAGCGAGTTTTGCAATTGCATACGCGTGCGGGCATCGTAAGAGAATGTCTGCTTATTGCTTTCGGCTTGTTTGCGAAGCGCATCCATTTCTTCCGGCGTATCGAACGCGTAGTAGGCGTGTCCGCTGCTCACGAGTTGTTCGGCATACGCGCGAAACATGGGTTTGCGCTCGCTCTGGCGGTAAGGCGCATACGGGCCATCACCAAATCCCAAACCTTCGTTGGGTTCAATGCCGCACCATTTGAGTGCTTCAATGATGTAGTCTTCAGCGCCGGGCACGAAGCGACCTTGGTCGGTGTCCTCAATGCGTAAAATGAAATCACCGCCATGTTTTTTGGCGAACAAATAATTATAGAGAGCGGTGCGCACGCCACCCATGTGCAAAGGTCCTGTCGGACTGGGGGCAAAGCGCACGCGAATGCGTTTTTGGGTCATAAAATGGGGGATAAAAATCCGGCCGTAAAAGTACGTCTTCCATAGGTGAAATAAAGAGTTTTAGCGGTCCGTTTATTATAGAAAGCTCTGTGTCCTCTGTGCTCTCTGTGGTAGAAAAATAAAACACAGAGTACACGGAGTGCACAGAGAATGCAGATTGCTACAAATTACCGAAACACTACTGCGCGAAAACAGAAGCACTATCCTTATACGTCGCCGCCGGATTCAGAATCATAACCGGAATACCCGCTTCGTTGGTGATTATCTTTTGTTCGCTATCTACACCAAAGGCATGCACGAGGCGGTCTTCAGCGGTGTTGAGGATGCAGATGAGATCGATATCGGCGTAGTTGGCATACTTCAGCAGGTCTTTCACGAACCCTCCTGAACTTGCGTCGGTAACTGCCGTTTTGTATTTGATGTTGCGTTCCTCCATGTAGCCTTCTGCATAGGCCACGTTTCTCGTGAGTTTGTTGTGCAGATATTCGTCTGATTCTTTAGGCGAAACGAGATGAACTTCCGCGCCGAATTTCTCTGCAACATCAGCTACGATTTTTAGCTTTTGTTTTGTCTCTTGATGCAAGTCGAGCGGAGCCAATATTTTCTGAATGTTCGCGGAACGTTTGGTTTCCTCCTGTACGATGATGAACGGCACGTTGCCTTCCGAAACAACACGCAGTGCATTCGATCCAACGATGAACTGCATGCCGCGAAGGCCGTGTGTTCCCATTACGATAAGTTCTGCATTTTCGCGTTCAGCTGTGTCCGGAATGTCCTCGAAAATATTTCCACCCGCCGTAACGGTGCCAACCGAGCCAATGCCCAGTTTATTGGCTTGATCTTTCATTTTTGCTTCCGCACCTGCGCGTTCGTTTTCCTTGTCTACAATGTGCAGTAAGTGCACTTCGCTCTTGGTGTGCTTAGCGAGTTCGCTTGCATAACGAATAGCCACTTCCGAAACGGAGGTGAAGTCGGTGGGGACGATGATTTTGCTCATGGAACAAATATAGGGGTGAAGGGCGAAGTGCGAAGTGCGAGTGGCGAGGAGGGTTTTGCAAAGCGAATTTGATGGCTTTTGGTAGAAAGCCTCACCCCTAACCCCTCTCCAGAGGAGAGGGGAACGCCCTTCGTGTTCACAAATTGAGTTGCTAAATTAAAGGTCCAAAAAGCCAACCCTTAACGAGAAGGCTCTCCCCTCTCCTCTGGAGAGGGGCCGGGGGTGAGGCTGCGAGATAAGAGCAACACCCAAATACTCCGCATACCTACCCACCACCAATAGCAGCGCCCCTCCGGTACTTCGTATTTCGTAATTAGTACTTTCTCAATTGAAACAGTGATTAGCGCAATAGTTCGCCCCTCGCCCTTCGCCCCTCGCCCTTCTTTTCTATCTTCGCTTATGTAATAACCCACAACTCATGACCTTCAAACACTTCCTTCTCGCTTCGTGTGCACTTGTAATCTCCGCAACTGCCGCCACCGCACAAATTCCAAGCTATGTCCCCACCGACGGCCTCGTAGGCTGGTGGCCGTTCAATGGCAATGCAAATGATGAAAGTGGAAATGGGAATAATGGGGTGGTGAATGGAGCGACGTTGACTGAGGATAGAAATGGTGCGCCGAATGCGGCGTATAGTTTTGATGGGGTGAATGATTTTATTGTGACTAATGAAATTAACTTCGGGTCAAACGGAGATTATTCAATCTCCGTTTGGGCAAAAATCAATGTTGCCTATAGTAGTGGCGCTCCTCAGCACTATTTGGTAGCTAATGCTACTACTATGAATGGCGCATACTTAAATACCGATGCAAATCAGAATCAGTTCGGGTGTAACTCCATCTTCACTTCAAATACTCTTGGCGAATGGCATCACTTTCTTGGAGTAAAGCAGAATGAAATATTTTCGCTTATCATAGATAATATTAATGTTGGTTCAACTCAAGGTTGCATGTCAAACTTGGTAGATGGAAATCCCATTTATTTCGGCAACTCTTCTGTAAACACGGAATTTACAAATGGATTTATCGACGACATCGCCATCTACAACCGCGCATTGACAGAACAAGAAATTCAAAACCTTTATACCGGAAGCACTGAAACAGTCGACACCGGTAATGGCGCTGCTCCGCTTCCACAAGGCATTTCTTACCAAGCCGCAGCGCGTGATGTACAAGGGCAAGTTATCGCCGATGCACCGGTAAACGTGCGCTTCACGTTGCATGAAGGTGCGGCGGATGGTGCAGCTTCGTATGCAGAGACACACGCGCTCACTACTAACGGCGTCGGGTTGTTCAACACGGTATTCGGCAATGGTACTCCCGAGCAAAGCGCATTCGATAGCATCAACTGGGCAGCTACCACGAAGTTTTTACAAGTGGAAATTGATTTGGGTGAAGGCTATGTCGATATGGGCACCACGCAATTACTCTCAGTACCCTATGCTTTGCGCAGCGATGAAGCGGCACGTGTAAAAAATGCCGGTCTTCCTGTCTTCAACGACAACGCTGCCGCACTGGCAGGTGGGCTTGTGGCGGGAGAGATGTATAGGACGAGTGCAGGGGTGTTGATGGTAGCTTATTAGTAAGTGCTTGGGGCGAGGCTTCATGGATGTACTAAGGAAAGTACTAATTACGAAGTACAAATTACCGGAAGGGCGCTACTTTATGTTGGCGGCGTTTGTTCGATGCTGCTAGGGCTTGTTTGAGGCGAGCAACCCATCCCCTAACCCCTTCCCAAAGGGAAGGGGAATGTGACCCGTCCTGAAAATAGTTAACAGTGTTTTACATTAATCCTGTCATTGGTTTACACATCAAAGTTAGTCCTGTAATTGGTTGACATCTGCTTTGGGTCTGTAGTAATTCTTCCACACTTTATTT
>JBIKSC010000276.1:0-3566 GCA_044348775.1 Flavobacteriales bacterium
AACTGATATCCTACTTCTATCTGGTATTTGATGTCGTCGGGGCGAAGGGCAATCACTTTTTCAAAGCGACCAATGGCTTTGTCGAGCTGACCACTTTTCACCGAAAACAAGCCCAGGTAATAATGCGCATCGGCATTGGTGGAATCTTCGGCGACCATTTCACGCAGCATGGTTATGCCGGCCATGGGGTTTGTTCCGTTAACCAACTCCACCGCTTGTTGGAGCTTGAGAGAGTCCGGATCCATGGTTGTCGCCGCTACTTCTTTCGAAGCAGGGTGTTTAGGTAACATTAAAAAAAGAACGATCAGGCCTAGTGACATCAGCACTAGCAGTGTCAGTAGAATGCGCTGTTTAGGCATTTGTGTTCTGATCAACTTTCACTTTCGCTTTCACATCATCCATAAACTCCTTTGCAGGCTTGAATGCAGGGATGTAATGAGCAGGAATCACAACACTGGTCTTAGCCAGAATGTTACGTCCCAATTTCTCTGCACGCTTCTTCACAATGAAACTTCCAAAGCCACGCAAATACACGTTTTCACCATTCTCCATCGCGTTTTTCACGGTGCCCATAAATCCTTCAACGATAGCCAATACGTCGTTACGATCGATACCGGTTTTGTTGGAGATCTCGGTTACTATGTCTGCTTTTGTCATATCGTAGTGTTATTAAATATCAATTAGGTATTTTTTAAACGGGCGGCAAATATACTCAGCTTTTTTTCATTTCCAACTTGTTCTTTTACTGAAAGTTAGGAAACGTGATTTACATATATTCATTCGAGGCCACAAGCGTAACGGGCCGTGCGCTTCGTTTATCGCGCTCTTGCGTAACATTGCTCTTGTTTATGAGCATTTCCGATCGACTTATCGCCTGGTATCAGATTCACAAGCGCGACTTGCCCTGGCGGCACACCCGCGATCCCTATGCCATCTGGCTTTCCGAGGTGATTCTGCAACAAACGCGGGTGAATCAGGGCATGTCCTACTACCACCGTTTCCTGGAGTTGTTCCCAACGGTGTTCGATCTAGCCGCTGCTTCGGAAGATGAAGTGCTAAAGGCATGGCAAGGCTTGGGCTATTACAGCCGCGCCCGCAACTTGCATGCTACGGCGAAGCATGTCGCCCATGCGCTTGGAGGTGTTTTTCCAACAACTTCCTCTGAACTGAAAACACTCAAGGGCGTAGGCGATTATACAGCTGCTGCCATCGCGTCTTTCAGTTATGGCGAGTGTGTTCCGGTTTTGGATGGAAACGTTCAGCGTGTTGCAGCCCGACTCATGGCTTTGGAAGACCCCATTGACAAGCCGTCAACGAAAACGCTCATGCTCGAGATATTGAATGAATGGATAGACCCTCGTCAGCCTGCCTTGTTCAACCAGGCCATCATGGAGTTTGGGGCGCTGCAATGCACGCCGCAAAAGCCTAGCTGCGATATCTGTCCGCTGCAAGTGAATTGTTTGGCTTATGAAAAGGGACTTCAAGGTACTTTGCCCTTTAAGGCCGGCAAAACAAAGGTTACCGATATATGGATGTATTACTTCGTTGCGGTGCATGAAAACAAGGTTTTGGTTCGGCATCGCCGCCATAGTGGTATTTGGAAAGGACTCTACGATTTTCCTTCCATCGATTCTTCGGTTGCGCTGTCGCCCGATGAGGTCGTTCAGCAATGGAAGCATAATCGCGGGGTAAAGGGGAAGTGGCTGTTAGGCGGAGGCCCAGTGGAACTGCAACACATATTATCACACCGACGCGTGCACGCTGTTTTCTTCGAGTTCACTTGTGACTCGGTTATCGAACCCGACGATGCTGAACAGTGGGTTGCCCTGGAAGAGTTTTCTGCACTCGGCGTTTCGCGACTTGTTGATAGATATGTAAAAGAGCACACTCAACTGCTGGGCAGAATGGAATAATTTTGCTATAACTTATTCCATGTAGGAATAAGACTTGGGGAGCCGGCGAACGTAGGTTTGCGGCGTTAAACAAATTATTCACCCTAAATTTTTAAACACATGGCAAGCGTAAACAAAGTAATCTTGCTCGGACACCTTGGTCGTGATCCAGAGACAAAAAATTTCGAAAACGGAGGAAGCGTGTGCTCCTTTACCATGGCTACCACCGAAAGCTACTGGGATAAAGAGAAAGCAGCGCGCGTTGAACTTCCAACAGAATGGCACAACATCCGGATTACCCGTCCGGGGTTGATTAAGATTGCTCAACAATATTTGCACAAGGGCAGTCAGGTTTACTTGGAAGGTAGCCTGCGCACGCGTCAGTATCAAACCAAAGAAGGGGAGACGAAGTACTTCACGGAAGTTTCCGTGAACGACATGGTTCTTACCGGTGGTCGTCCAAATGGCGAGGCATCTTCACCTTCGGGTCATATCGAAATGTCGGCCCCAGTTGCTGTTCCTGCTTCGGTAGGTGACGACGACCTTCCATTTTAAGTTGAACTAATACACGTTGATTGGAAACGATTAGTTTAACCGCACACGTTGCGACTGTAGTATTATCAGTATGGAGCAACACCGGCCCGTTGGCGGCGGTGTTGCTTCTGCTTTTATGCAGCGCCCTCATCTCGAGCAGTGAGGTTGCTATGTTTTCGCTCACGCCTGCACAAAAGGTAGATTTAGCGAACTCCAAGAATGGGTCAGATCAGCGTATTCTCGAGTTGCTTGAAACCCCTGATCGAGAGAAAGGACCGAAGCGTTTACTTGCCACCATTCTCATTGCTAACAATGCGGTGAACATCGCCATTGTATTGCTCTCCTCCCAGATTACGGCCGGATTCTTTGCGGACGGAACTTATCCTGAATGGCTGCAAACCATGATTGATGTTGTGGCTATCACCTTTGTGATAGTTCTTTTCGGTGAAGTAATTCCGAAAGTGTATGCAACCGGAAATAATCTGCAAGTAGCTCGCTTCATGGCTTTGCCGCTGGAGTTTATTCGGCGACTGTGCAGTCCACTCACGTGGTTTCTCATGCGCTCATCATCTCTCCTTGAAACACGCTTGAAGAACAAAGTGCGCAGCAATATTTCGGTAGATGAACTCGGACATGCGCTGGAGTTGACAGCCGACGATGGCCGAACGGAGGAAGAGCACAAAATTCTCGAGGGTATTGTGACCTTCGGTGGAAAGGAAGCAGCACAGATCATGACGCCGCGCACCGATATTGTCTTCTTGTCGATTGATCAGTCGTTTCAGGAAGTACTTGCTATTGTGCTGGAAAAGGGCTATTCGCGAATGCCCGTTATCAAGGATTCGAGTGATGAAATAGCGGGATTCCTTTTCATCAAAGACCTGTTGCCGCACATCGAGAAAGCTGAATTTGAATGGCAGTCGCTCATCATGCAGCCTTTCTATGTTCCCGAGAACAAGATGATTGACGACTTGCTGCAAGAGTTTCAGCAGAACAAAATACACCTCGCCATTGTCGTGGATGAATATGGCGGTACCTCCGGACTCGTAACGCTCGAAGATATTCTGGAAGAAATTGTAGGAGAGATCAAAGATGAGTTTGATGAAGAAGATCTGCATTATTCTAAGCTCGACGACTATACGT
>JBIKSC010000277.1:0-3561 GCA_044348775.1 Flavobacteriales bacterium
AAATTCCAATCGTTGGCGTTTTCAAGCCAATTGCCAAACCTTCCTGTGCCGGTCGATTCGGGCTTCCAGTGAATGGTATTGTTGAGCTGCACCATGCGCTCGCGCACTTCGGGAATCTTAATGAACCAAGAGTCGAGCGGATAATACAACACCGGTTTATCGGTGCGCCAACAATGGGGATAGTTGTGCTCGTATTTCTCCTTCTTAAAGAGTTTATTTTCGTTTTGAAGCTTGAGGCATATACGCTCATCGACGCTCAAATAGTTGAGTTTCGAAGTGTCCTTTATAAATCCTGCAAGACTTGTCTTTTGACGTTCAAGTTCTGTTGCCTTCTCTGCATCGGAGTTGTAGTCTTCTTTCACGAATTCTTCCCCGAACAAGAAAACGCCATCGTTTACTTCGGGCAAGAATCGTCCGCGACGATCAACGAGCGTGAGTGAATCGATTCCGTTTTGTTTGGCAACTCGGAAGTCATCGGCACCAAACGAAGGCGCGATGTGCACGATACCGGTTCCGTCTTCAGTAGTTACGAAGTCACCAATGATGACACGAAACGCATCGCCTTCGGGTTGAACGAACGGAAGCAGTTGATGGTAGCGCGTGCCTTCGAGATCCGAACCCTTGAACGAAGCAAGCACTTCAAACGGCACTTGCTTATCGCCGGGCTTGTAGTCTTCGAACTTCAATTCAGCTTGTGCCGGGGGGAAATATTTCCCCATTAAATCTTTCGCCAGCACAACTTGTACGGTAGCACCCGAATAATGATTGATGGTTTTCACCAACACATACTCAATGTTCTTACCCACTGCGAGAGCAGTATTGCTTGGAAGCGTCCACGGGGTGGTTGTCCAGGCGAGAATGAAGGTCGCAAGTCCTGTTGCTTTGACTTGCTGAAGCGACGTTTCCTTCACTTCAAACATGGCAACAGCTGATGTATCCTTCACATTTTTGTAGCAACCCGGCTGATTCAATTCATGCGAACTGAGACCTGTGCCGGCAGCGGGTGAAAACGGCTGAATGGTGTAGCCTTTGTAAAGCAATCCTTTGTTGAAGAGTTGCTGCAGGAGCCACCATACGCTTTCAATGTACTTGTTGTCGTAGGTGATGTAGGGATCAGTCATGTCGACCCAATACCCCATCACCTTCGTGAGCTCTTCCCATTTGTCGGTATACTTCATCACCTCTCTTCTGCATGCGAGGTTATATTCTTCGACAGTGATTTTCTTACCTATATCTTCTTTGGTAATACCGAGAGTCTTTTCCACCGCAAGCTCTATGGGCAAACCATGTGTATCCCATCCGGCCTTGCGTTTTACCTGCTTGCCGTTGAGTGTTTGATAGCGACAGAAAATATCCTTGATGGTGCGCGCCATCACGTGGTGAATGCCGGGCATGCCATTGGCACTCGGCGGGCCTTCGTAAAACACAAAAGGGTTGTCAGCGCTGCGTTCATCGATGCTGCGCTGGAAGATGCGATTAGCATCCCAGAATGCCATTACTTCGTCGGCAATAGCCGGCAATTGAAGGCCTTTAAATTCGCGGTACACTTGAGCCATAATGGTGTGTGGAAAGGTGCGCGAAGATAGGGAAATTAGGGGATAGGTATTAGGTGATAGGTGCAAGCCTGGATGCACTCGCGTCTAACATCAGATACCTCCTAACCTGATACCTGTAACCTGACACCTAAAAATTATACTTTCGAAATCTTAATCATATTCGTCATGCCCTGCTCACTGATAGGCATCGACGCGAGGTGAATAATGAAATCGCCGTCCTTGATAAGATCGTTTTTCTTGAGGAAGAAACGAATGTCGGCTATGGTTTGGTCGGTGCTTACCATTTTATCGTAGAAGAACGCATGAACGCCCCACACCAAGCTCATCTGCGTAAGTATTTTCTTGTTGCTCGTAAACACGAACACATTGGCATTTGGACGCCAGCTGGAGATGCGGTATCCGGTGTATCCGCTGAACGACATGGTTACCAAAGCTGATGCATTGACACGGGCGGCCAGGCGGCATGCACTGTAGCAAACACTATCGGTCATGAAGCGACTTACATCAATGTCATTCGGCATCTCTTCATGGTAGTAGATACCTCCGTAGGTTTCTGCTTCGGTGATGATGTTGTTCATGATGCGAACGGCCTCTGCAGGGTATTTCCCAACAGAAGTTTCTCCGCTGAGCATTACGGCATCGGCGCCGTCGAGCACTGCATTGGCAACGTCGGTAACCTCAGCACGTGTTGGAGTCATGTTGGTTACCATGCTCTCCATCATTTGAGTGGCTACAATAACCGGCTTCGCTGCCGATACGCACTTCTTTACAATTTTCTTCTGAATAAGAGGCACACGCTCGAGTGGAATTTCAACTCCGAGATCGCCACGTGCTACCATCACTGCATCTGTTTCGCGAATGATATCGTCGATTTGATCCACCGCTTCCGGTTTTTCAATTTTGGCAACAACCTTCGCGTGCTTGTTGGCTCTGGCAATGATTTCCTTGAGCGCCACCACATCCTGAGCGTTACGCACGAACGACAGACCAATCCAGTCAATATCATTCTGCAATGCAAACTCCAGATCCGATAAGTCCTTGTCAGAAAGGGAAGGCAATGAAACTTTGGTGTTGGGCAAATTCAATCCCTTCTTGGATGAAAGTGGTCCGCCTTGAATAATCTCACACTCTACAGTATCCACTCCGTTGGTGGAAAGAATGCGGAAGGCTAGTTTGCCATCGTCGAGCAGCACCGTTTCACCGGCCTGAACATCGCGTGCAAACTCCTTGTAATTTGTGTAAATAACCTTATCCGTTCCAATCTGTTTGGTGGTTGAAATCGTGATTTTATTGCCTGTAACAATGTTCACACTTCCATTCTCCATTTCACCAACACGTAGCTTGGGACCTTGCAAGTCGGCCAGCATGGAAGTGTTCAAGCCCAACTCTTTGTTGATCTCGCGAATTGTATCTACCACCTTTTGGTGATCATCATATGATCCGTGTGAGAAATTGAGCCGGGCTACATCGAGACCATTTTGGATCATTTGCATGAGCACCTCTTTGGAGCTGCTGCTAGGACCTATCGTTGCTACTGTTTTTGTCTTGTTCATATTGGCTTTTTACCTGTTTTCGTCAAGCAGGTTGTCTTTAAATTTTAACTTGTCGACTTCTTGCAGCTGAAACGCCAGCACGAAGTCGGTTTTTCGTAATCCCTCTTGCAACTTTTTCATGGTTGATTCAACCGGCTGCTCAATTTTCAGCAGGTAATCGAACTGTGTTAAATCGGGCATGAAAGTGCCTTCAGGTGTTTTGTTGTCGATCAAGGTGAACACGGTTTGATCTACCGGGTGCATCCAACGAAACCGGGCATGATGAGTAGTGGAGCGCTTTCCTTCAACTACGGCATCTGCAATGCGCACGAGGCGCCACCCGAGGGTTTTGTTGAGCGACCAAGCCAGGCGATAGTCTTTTTCATGGCTGCTTACACCGATGATCTCAAAATCGTATTCGTCTTCTATTTCGAGGGTGTGAAAGGCCACTTACTGTCTCATTTACAAGCAGA
>JBIKSC010000278.1:0-3540 GCA_044348775.1 Flavobacteriales bacterium
CATAGAAGTGGTTACCTAGCAAAACTTCGGCGCCACATTTCACATTGGTGCCGAATCCGGCAAAGTGATATTCGTCGTTGCGCGGATAACCCATCAACTTGACATTGCTCTTCGGCATGAGCGCACCCGCACCAAGGCCGCCATAAGCGCTCACATCTAAAAAGCCTCCTGAATAAATGCCTTGGTAAAATTCAATTTCAGTGAGAATGTAATTCAACCCGTCGGTGTGTTCGAAGGTTAGGAATTGTGGTGTGAGTTTTACCGCATCATTCACCACCATGTCCATATAGGTTTTGTCATCAATAGAGCCTTCAAACGCTACGTTTTGATTTTGCACCATCACATATTTCATGTGGTCAAAACCGGCAGTGATAGCAATATGATCATTGATGAAGTAACCAAGCTTCATATTGGTTTGAGGGATGGTCAATGTCTTTAATCCGAAGTATGTTTTCGCTTCAAACTGTGTTTGACGATCCTTGGCTTGCACGTTGTAAAGCGTGAAGTCATAGTCTTCACCCCGGAAGTGAATGTCGCTGTTGGTATACACCGATCGATTCCAACCCCAACCGCCAAAGAAATTCCCTTTGCGCTGCATATCCGGAAACCACTCAGCACGCGCCCCATAAGCGGTGAGCAAGAGTATTAGAAAACTATATGTGCGAAGTAGCTTCATCAATTACGCTTCAGCTACCTGATGGAGGCGGAAATAGTGTTTCACATCTTTAATGCTCTTACCGTTGCGAACATATTCTTCGAACTCGCTGCGGAAGTGGCGAATGGCACTTGCCACAGGCCAAGAGGCTGCATCGCCGAGAGGACAAATCGTTTTGCCTTCAATCTTGCTTTGGATGTCCCACAATAAGTCAACATCGGCCAGCGTACCGTTGCCGTCGAGAATCTTGTGCAGGATTTTTTCCATCCAACCGGTTCCTTCTCGGCAGGGCGAACATTGTCCGCAGCTTTCGTGATGGTAGAAACGTGTGAAGTTCCACAAGTTCTTGACGATGCTGGTGTCTTCATCCATTACAATGAATCCACCCGAACCCAACATCGTTCCACTCGCAAAACCACCGTCAGCAAGGCTTTCGTACGTCATCAAACGTGATTCGCCGTTGGCTGTTTTCAATATTAAATCGGCAGGAAGAATCGGAACGGAAGAACCTCCGGCAACAACGGCCTTCAGTTTTTTACCATTGCGAATGCCTCCGCAGTATTGATCAGAGTAAATAAACTCTTCCACCGGAACACCGAGTTCAATTTCATACACGCCCGGTTTGTTGATGTGTCCTGAAGCGGAGATGAGTTTGGTGCCGGTACTTTTCCCAACGCCAATTGCAGCATAGGCAGCACCGCCGTCCTTGATAATAGGAACAACCGCTGCAATTGTTTCAACGTTGTTCACTACCGTTGGACATCCGTACAATCCTGCTACCGCAGGGAATGGTGGCTTAATACGCGGGTTTCCTCGCTTTCCTTCGAGTGATTCAATCAAGGCTGTTTCTTCACCGCAGATATAAGCTCCTGCTCCCACCTGCACATAGCAATCGTGGTCGAATCCGGAATTCATGATGTTTTTTCCTAGCAGTCCTGCTTCATAAGCTTCGGCGATAGCCTGCTCCAGAATGCGGGCTACATAGAAGTATTCGCCGCGGATGTAGATGTAGGATGTGCGCGCACCCAATGCAAAGCTTGAAGCAATCATGCCTTCAATAAGCAAGTGGGGAATACGCTCCATGAGGTAGCGATCTTTAAATGTGCCGGGTTCGCTTTCGTCGGCATTGCACACCACGTAGCGAGGCACGCCGGCCGGCTTGGCAATAAAGCCCCATTTCATTCCTGTAGGGAAGCCTGCTCCTCCACGACCGCGCAGGCCGCTGGCTTTCACTTCTTCCACTATCTGGTCGGGGGTCATGGTCTTCAACGCTTTTTCGAGCGAGGAATAACCGCCATGCTTGCGATAAACATCCAGCTTGTGAATGCCTTCAATATGGTCGTTGGCGAGTAATAGTTTGCGTCCCATCAGATGTTGATCATATCGTCTTTAGTATACACTCGGCGCTTGCCTTCCGATTTCATTTTCTCAAGCAGGTTGTCGACTTTATCGAAGGTGAGGTTTTCGTAGTAATCACCACCGCACTGAAGCATCGGAGCTGTGCCGCATGAGCCCAAGCACTCTACTGTTTTCAGCGTGAACATGCCGTCTTTGGATGTTTCACCAACATGAATGTTCAGTTTCTTTTCAATGTGGCGCACGATATCTTCTGCACCAAGCAACCAGCAAGAAGATGTACGGCATACTTCAATGACGCATTTACCAACCGGCTTCAAATTGAACATTGAATAGAACGAAGCCACTTCATAGGCTTCGATAGGTTGAATTTTGAGGAGTGCTGAAACGCAGTCCATGGCGCCTGGGCTCAACCATCCGTCGAATTCGGCTTGCGCCAAATGCAAAAGTGGAATGAGTGCGCTCTTTTCTTTTCCTTCCGGGTATCTTCGAATGATGCGCTGCGCCGTAGCGAGCGTTTCATCCGAAAATTTGTATTCCTTGTTGTCAGACATGTTGCTGTGTGTGTCTTGAATAGTGTTGTTTTTATGCGTCGAGTTCGCCAGCGATAACGTTCATGCTGCTCATGGTCAGAATGGCGTCGCTGAGCATGCCGCCTTCAATCATGGAAGGGTAGGCTTGGTAGTATATGAAACAAGGTCGACGCATGTGCAAACGATACGGAGTGCGTCCGCCGTCGCTGATGAGGTAGAAGCCTAATTCACCATTACCGCCTTCTACTGCATGATATACTTCTCCTTTCGGAACATCGGTTTCACCCATTACAATTTTGAATTGATAAATGAGCGCTTCCATTTTGCTATACACGTCCTCTTTGGGAGGCAGGTAGAACTCAGGAACCTCTGCGTGATATTTTCCGTCGGGCATGTTTTTAATTGCCTGCTGAATGATGCCCATACTCTGCCACATTTCTTCCATACGAACCATATAACGATCGTAGGTGTCGCCATTGGTTCCTACAGGTATGGTGAAATCAAACTCTTCGTAGGAGGAGTAGGGTGTCATAACACGCACGTCATAATCGACACCGGCGGCGCGCAGGTTAGGGCCTGTGAAGCTATAAGCCAATGCGTTTTCCGCGCTGATGGCACCGCAGTTAATCGTGCGGTCCATGAAAATACGGTTGCGTGTAACGAGCTTGTCAAATTCAGAAAGGGCTTTCGGAAACTCTTTCAAAAAGGCGTGAATGCGGCTCCACGCTTTCTCGTTGAAATCACGCTCCATGCCGCCAATGCGACCGATATTCGTCGTGAGGCGAGCTCCGCATATTTCTTCGAATATTTCGTAGATTTTTTCTCTCCACTGGAATAGATAAAGGAAGCCGGTCATAGCTCCGGTATCTACAGCGATAACCGTATCACACACAATGTGGTCGGCGATGCGTGAAAGCTCCATGATGATGACGCGCAGGTATTGCGCGCGCTTGGGTACTTCGCATCCGATCAACTTCTCAACCGTCATATGCCACC
>JBIKSC010000279.1:0-3534 GCA_044348775.1 Flavobacteriales bacterium
TGTATTCCTTAGAAGCATAAAAGGAGCATTAGTCTTTGAAAGTAAGCGCAATAAAAAATCCCCCGGTTACGGGGGATTCTTTTTAGTTTCTTTTCGTTGACTCATCAACGAAGATCTTAAATTACTTCAGTGTAATGGAAGAGCTGCCGATCATATTGCCACCTTCATAGATGTAAATCTTGTAGTTGCCCTTTTTGTATTCGTAGCCTTCGTTTGCGGTGTAGTAAATACAAACGTCTGTATCAGTCTGCTGGTATTCTACTTCGCGGCTTTCACTGTATTGAACCTGAGCGCCGTTAATGGTGGTACTGCCGGATTTCTTGCCTGTGAGTACTTGTCCATCAGGACCAACTACGGCCATTTGCAAGGTGCGTGTGCCAGGCTTCGCAATGCTGTTTTTGCGGATGTTGAAGCAAGACTTGATGGTTTCTGTTTTTGATGCACGGTCAGTATCCACTGATTTGCCGGAGTTGCGCTCGCGAAGTGCGAGGTTTTGGAATTCTCCTGCTGAAAGAACAGAGCCTTTCGCATTCATTTCGCGTGAAGTGCTCAATTCCCCTTCGAGTTCTTTTCCTTTCGCTTCTGCACTGTTGGCGCGCTCCGATTCGGCATTACGTTCTGCAGTCAATTGTGCGTTCGCTTTATTGAGCGAATCGATTTGAGCGATGTAGTTTTTCATGATACCACGCAGGGTCTCTGCCTCAGCTTTCAGTTTACGAATGTCGTAGTCCTTGTTTTTAACCTTCTTCAGCAAGGAAGCAAGTTCATTCTCTTGCTCATCAATTTTTGATTGCATTTCGGAATTCGTTACCGAGAGAGTGTCGTATTGCATTTTCATGCCTTCCAACTCCACGGCCAGATCCTGACGCTCTGTGTCTAGGTTTGCATATTCCTGTGATATGTAGACAATTTCTTTGTCTTTTTTGTTGAGGTTGTAGGCCATGATACCGACTGCGCCCAGGAGCACTGCGATTATGGCGATGTAGACTTTGTTGCTCATGTGTTTAAATTTTTGAAGTAGAGCAACGAAGCTAGTAAACTGAAAAAGCTCTAATGAAAAAAAGTAAGATACTTATTAAGTGAGGGATGTGATTAAAAAAAAACCGCCTTTTAGGGGCGGTTTTGAGAGGTCCCGAGCGGATTCGAACCGCTGTAGCAGGTTTTGCAGACCTGTGCCTAGCCTCTCGGCCACAGGACCATTATTTTGCAAATATACCTGTAGAGGGTAGTAAAAACAAAAAAAGGCCGATATCGGCCTTTTTTTGTTTTGATGTATTTTTTATTTGTTGACTACCAAGTTCTTGGTTGTAGAACCAGTAGAGCTTTGTGCCTTCACAACATACATACCATTGCTGTATTCAGAAGTATTGATAGGAACAATGCTTTCTGAGTTTAAGTTTTGATAAGTACGGCTATCAATAGCGCGTCCAGTCATATCAAAAACGGTAACAGTAACGTCGCTAGGTGTAGCGTTGTTGAGACGAAGGAATGCCTGGTTGTTCGCTGGGTTTGGGTAAAGCGAGAATTCAGTTGAATTGTTCACTATTTCTTCCAACGCCAATGGGTCAGCCGACATACCGGCATTCAGGATATCGCCACCCTTAATTACCATTGCCACTACACGCATGCGAGCCATGTTCCAAGATGGATCAATGTCTGCGATGATTTCGTGTGTGAAAGAACTTCCGGCGGTTGGGTTTGAAGTGATAATGCCTGTTTCACCGGCATATGTTCCGAAAATTGCGCGAGCTACGTGGTTATAGACCATTTCAGTTGCATCAACAGGATTAGATAGAGTTTCATAACCACCCATTGGGCCCGCTCCACCACCTGAATAGTAATTGGCCTGATCCCAAGCTGCGCTTGTTCCGGATACTTCATCTTCCATTAAAACTACAGCAACACGCAATGAACCGGATACATTTTCAGTAAAGTTAAACCCACAGTTAATAGTTGCTGTTGAAGCGCCAGACACATAATCTATAGAGGCAGAGACCTGCACTCCAGGATCTTCAGCCACGCGATCGAGCAATGCTGCTTCGAAATCTTGTGGATCCACTTCAGCCATACCATTGAAGTTAGCACGATCTACAGTACCGGATGGGTATCCGCTGATAACGGCTGCCATTGCTGCATCATATTCATCAACTACCATAGGATCACCATTGTGAACTGCAATAGAGACAAAGTTTTCAGGGTAAATTGAACTCAAGTAGCCAGTGTAGGTATGGCTGCGAACACACCAGCCGCACCAGGTACCGGTACCATATTCACCAACTACAACACGGCCAGGGAATGGAGTGACACCGTCTATTTCCACGGAGCCAAATGAGTTATTCGTGCTTTCTGTTTCTGCACCTCCGTTTACGTTGGTGATAGAAAGCGCCCATGAATTTGCACCTTCTTGAATTGCTACCGGAGCAAAATTGTGTGTGTAGCTTTGACCGAAACCTAAGTTCAGGTTTGATACTGTTTCCACAATGTCTCCACCAGGTCCTGAAAGAACTGCGTCGAAAGAAGTAATTGGGCTAAATGCGTTATTGCTGACTAGAATGGTTGGTTCTACATCGGCACCAGTCAGATATTTTGAGAAATTGAAGTTGAGTGCTGGAATAGCTGGGTTATAAACACCAACGGCGCCCGCTGTAATTACGGCATCAATCACAGACAAATCCGGTTCAATAATTTGCATGTTGTCAATACCTACACCAAATAACCATCCGCCACCATCGTTATAACGGAAGCCGATGTTGACGGTAGAGCCGGCATAATCTGAAAGGTTAACAGCAGAAGCAGTCCAAGCGGCTGCTCCAGCAATTTCTTGTAACACAGCCCAAGAAGCACCGCCATCTACTGAAATCTCGAGAGAGAGGCTTTCTGTAGCACCTTGGTAGGTTCCGTTGTAATAGAAGATATCAAATAACAAGTAAGCTTCAGCTCCTGCAGGCAGAGCAACTGCTGGTGTGGTGATGAAATCATTGCTCTTATCACAATCGCATGCATCATCATTAGTGCCTAGGATATTGCCGTCGGCAGCTGCTATTCCGAAGCTGGTGCTGCTTAACCCGGCTGGGGTATTTACAGACCAACCGCCATCTGTTGCGGCGGATGTTTGTGCCCAACCCGCAGGCAGTGCAGTGCCGGAGTTGAAGTTTTCTGACCATATCTGCGCAGACATGGTAACGCTAATAAATAGGCTAGCGACTAGTAGAATTTTTTTCATGGATATGAACTAATTGATTGGTTTAATTTCAACGAAAATAGTCATTCAGAATGGAAACGAAGTCGTCGAGCAAGGATTCTTCATTTTTTTTGCTTAATTCTTGGATTCTTTATTTCAATTGAATCCTTTCGCGTCCATGAGATAAACCAATGCCGTCATCGCGGCAGCGCCTAATTCCAACTCGCGCTTGTTCACGTTTTCAAAGCGATCATTGTTGGTGTGGTGATAGTCAAAGTATCGCTGTCCGTCAACTTGCAGACCGAATAATGCTATTCGATCATCCTTTAATGGACGAATATCAACGCCACTTC
>JBIKSC010000280.1:0-3530 GCA_044348775.1 Flavobacteriales bacterium
TGTGAAGCACCGGGCGCTTGTTCAGTCGAAACGTAACGGATACTATTACCCACTGATCTTTTTGTTCACGCTTGAAAACACTTTCGCGGTAGCCGAATTTGCATTCTTCCAATGTGAAAACACGCATACTTCCATCGGCGATATTGACGGCTTCGAGTGAGTGAAAAACATCCTTTATTTCGACACCGTATGCACCAATATTTTGCATGGGACTGGCGCCGACACAACCGGGGATGAGCGCCAAATTTTCGAGGCCGGCATAGTTGGCTTGTATGCAATGCATAACCAGATCGTGCCACACTTCGCCTGCTGCGCTTTTAACATAATAGTAATGCTCGTCTTCCGCAATTTTCTCGATTCCTTTTAATTCGTTTTTCAGAACAACGCCATCGAAATTGTGTATGAAGAGCATATTGCTTCCCCCACCGAGAATTAGGCGCTTGTTGCCCCGAACGGTAGGGTGCTGCAAGAGTTGGCGTAATTCGTCATTGGTTCGAAAGGTGGCAAAATAGCGGGCCTGAGCACTTACACCAAAGGTGTTGTATGCCTTGAGCGATTCATATTCCGTTATCATACGTCAAAATTGAATGTGCTGAAGTATGTTTTCATTCTGGAACGCAGCTAGTTATTACCGAAGTTTTCAATATTCCGGTCAGGGCCTCTCAGTTACCAACTTGAACTCACTTTCGTTAATGCTTTCGTAATGCCCGTCTGTGCATGCGAGTAAATCTGCAATAAGCAGCTTCTCCGGTAAAATGGTGGCATTCATTTCGTGGCGAATCAGCAACGAACCGAGTTGTTGCCATTCAACCATATGTCTGTCTGATGTGATTTGGTAATAACTTTTACCGGATGTATTTTTCCGAAACTGCGGATATGAATATTCCATTCCTCAAATTTGAGGTTTTCATTTAAACTATCGCCATCTGATGTCTACCTATTTTCTGCGTCGTTTTGCACAAGAGTTAATCGATAACCATCCTCTTGACTTGAGCAATGTAACAGTTGTTTTGCCGACCACGCGTGCGCGCCTTTTCTTGATGAAGTATCTGCATGAGTTGAAGAAGGGAGCATTTTGGGCGCCCCAGTGTGTTATTTTACCTGAATGGGTAAGGTCAATTTTACCCGGCAGAATTGGTGGAGAACTTGAGCTGATTGCCGCTCTTTATGAGCAATACCAAACGGTGGTCGGTGGTTCGGAAAGTTTTGAAACGTTCTTAGGTTGGCAGTCAATTGCCATGCGCGATTTTAATGATGTGGACTCCGCGTTGGCGCCTGCCGAAAAGGTTTTCAGTGATTTGCGAAATATTCGCGAAATTGAAAACTGGGATCCTGAAGCATGGAGCTTTAATAAAACCCCTTTGTCTTCCACGCAGGAGAGTTTCTTGCGATTTTGGAAGCAGCTAGGTGATCTGTATGCAGCGTTTGGGAAATGGCAAGAGGAGCATGCTTGCAGAACATATTCAAAAGCTGTCCGCTATTTGTCGGAAAACGAATCAGTCATGCTTCGCGTGCCCCATACAGATTGCCTGTATTTCGTGGGAATTGGCAGTTATTCTGCTGCTGAGCGACGACTTATTCGAAATGCCGGAGAACGCTGGAATGTGAGAATGATTTGGGATTTGGACCGTTACTATTTTGATAACAAAGGTCACGAGGCAGGTGCTTATGCTCGAAAGTGGAGGGAATGGATTGATGTAGACACCATTCGCGATTCTCTTTCAAAGCACGCCATGAATGCTACCGTTGTGAAATGTGGCACATCCATTTCACAGGTCATGCGTGCAGCGGAGATTCTGATGGCTTTTTCAGAAACGGAATTGGATAACACTTGCGTAGTAATTAATGATGAGTCTGCATTGGAGCCTTTGTTGTCTGCCATTGCCGACATAAAGTCCGAGGTCAATCTTGCCATTGGTAAACCCATTCAGCAAACAAATTTGTCGCGCATAGCCGAGGAACTCTTCGTTATCCGAAGCTTGCATTTGCGAAAAGGCAGAATCTATCACAAGCATTTTGTGCAATGGATTCAGGTGATTCGCGCCAGCGGATTTGAAACGAAAGCGTGTGAGCAGATTAGAGAGGATATAGTTAACGGCAACATTGCACAAGTAACAAGCGAACACCTTTCAACGTGGAAATCGAAGTTTCCTGAATTTGACTACTTGTTTAGAGCCGTCAGCTCTGATATATCCACGTTTGAAGCGGTAAGCATGCTCCATGCATTTATGCTGAGTTATAATAATTCCGACCAGTTTAGTGAAGTTGCGCGTTTGAAGATGATCAATGTGTTGGACGATTTGCTCGAATTGTTGCGTCGTTACGAATACATGAACCATGATCATCTTTTGCTTAAACTCTATCAACTTGTTATAGGTCGCATGAAGATGCAGTATACCGGAGAGCCTATTCAAGGATTGCAACTACTTAGCCTGTCGGAAACAAGAGCGCTCGATTTCGAACGTGTTCTCTTCCTCGGGGCCAATGAAGAATATTTCCCCGGTGAGCGATTTGAGCAATCATTCATTCCTTTTGACCTGCGTAACCACTATCATTTGTCTATGCCGGAAGATACGGATGCAATTCATTCCTACACGCATTATCGATTGCTACACGAAGTGCGTGAAGTGTATTATCTGTATTCAACTGTAGTTTCGGACGGAAAGAGCGCAGAGCCAAGTCGCTATATCACTCAACTCATGACCGAGTTGAAGCAGGCTAATCCGAAGTTGGTCATTCAAGAAGAGGTTGTGGGAACCACAGAAAGTATTGGCTTTAGGGAGGGAGCGTCCTCATCTGCTTTTGTGAATGAAAGATTGAAGGCATTGTTCGAATCGGGTATATCACCTTCGGCAATCAATAAACTGGTAAGTTGTCCGCTCGATTTCTATTATCGATATATCGCTCGTTTGGGAGAGGAGAAGGAAGTGGATGAGAGTATGTCGAGTAGTAAGTTCGGTGAGATAGTGCATAAAGTACTCGAAAATTTTTACAGCCCATTTGTGGGCTCATATCCGAAACAAAATGATTTTGCTGAACTCAAGAAAAATCTCACGCAACGTGTTTTAGATGTAGCGGCTGAGCTATATGGTGGTCGAAATTTGGATCATGGGATCGATCATTTATCGATGCGGATTGCTATTGACATGCTTCAGAAGTACATTGATTCTGAGACGGAAATTTCCCCTAATCAAGTTGATGCTTCAAAGACACGTGTTGTGAAGTTTGTAGAAGATGATGTTTCGAAATCGTTTGCGATTGATGTTGAAGGCGTGCCTTTTTCGTTTTCGCTTCGAGGCAAAATAGACCGTGCCGATCTTGTCGCCGAAGTGCTTCAGGTCATCGATTATAAGACTGGTAAGATTGGTGCGGAAACCACTTGCTTCAAGGGTGATTTCGATGTGCTTTTTGAAGACCCTAAGTATTCAAAGTTTCTTCAATTGCTTATCTATATTATGATGACACGCGACAAGCAGCAACCTGTGCCTATTGCGTCATTCTATTCAATGCGAGAAAATGGTGGCAGTTTC
>JBIKSC010000281.1:0-3525 GCA_044348775.1 Flavobacteriales bacterium
ACAAAAAAAGTTCTGAAACTCGTTACAGCCAGGATCAAAACATAGTCAGCGAGTTTAACAACCCGGCTAAAGCCAAGGTTGTTCGCTATGAAGGCGACCGTATCAACTATAACATCACGAGCAATGTGTTGCAATCGGGATTGTTTATGCTTGCAGAATACTCAGGTGATAGTTACACGGCTTTCTTGAACGGAACGTTATCCAACAGTCGATACAATCGTATAGATCACTTCGCTCTGCGCGATTCACTGGGTAACGAAATCGAAAGCGGCTGGAAGAACTTCAATGGCGGAACGGTTAAGGCAGGTTTCAATTACCGCTTCAACAAGCGCGCCTCCGTGTTCATGAATACAGGTTTCCTTTCGCGTGCGCCCATGCTGTCAAACACTTTTTACAGCACGAGTTTAGAAACCTTCAACAACCTGCGCAACGAAGAGATTTCTTCTGCTGAAGTTGGAGCCAACTACAACACCAAAGAATTCAAGATAACATTAAATGCCTACTACACGATTTGGAACAACCGCCCTGTAACAGGTACTCGCACCAATGGCACTGAAAACTATTACTACAACGTTCCGGGAATGCGAGCTTTACACCAAGGAATTGAGTTAGATGCCGAATGGAATGCTTTGAAATACGTAAGCATGGAAGGAGTGCTATCCGTTGGTGATTGGCGCTGGAAGTCGGCCGCCACTGCATACGTCACAGACGAAAATGGAAATACAGTGGGTGACCCTATTGAGTTCGATGCACGCAACATCAAAGTGGGCGATGCCGCTCAATTTCAAACCAGTTTCGCTGTTCGCTTCAGCCCCATTAAAGGGCTATATTTCAAACCCCGTATCACGTATTTCGACAACAACTATGCGGAGTTCAATCCGGATGGTTTGAGTGGCGAAAACGCCGGCAAGCAGTCCTGGAAAATGCCCGGTTATCAAACCATCGATATCAGCATGGGGTATGGCCGCGACATTTCTAAAGACTACAACCTGGCACTGCGCATCAACATTCTTAATGTTACCAACGAAGTGTTCGTGACCGACGCGCTCAACAATGAATACAAGCCGCAAGGCGATCCCGGATTCAACGCAACATCTGCCGGCGTATACTACGGTATGGGCCTTCGTTGGACAGCAGGACTTACACTCACCATTCGATAATCAAATACACCAAGTACACCATAATGAAAAGTACACTTACCTTTATCTGCACCGCCCTCTTGGCAATCTACACCACAGTAGCCGGTGCTCAAGCCATTCTGCCAACCTCATGGAACTTCGATGTGAATGCCCCTGCCGGCTGGTCCGAGTCGCTCGGAGCTAGTAATACTCGCTACCCAAACGGTCAAAACGGACAGGCCTGTCGATTGGATGCAACGGGAGATTTCGTACTTCTCGAGTTTGCAGAGGAGCCGGGAGCGCTTAACTATTATCTAAAAGGACAAAATAGCGGTGGAGCTTTCCAGGGGACTTTTACGATTCAAGAAAGTACAGACGGAGTAAACTTTACTACACTGCGCTCGCTAATGGGCGGTGAACTTCCGGCTACCGCCTTTACAATGTTCACCGATAACCCTGCGGCAAACACCCGTTACATCCGTTGGTTTTTCACCGAGAAGATATCGGGTCACAACGTTGCTCTTGATGAAATATCGCTGATTGCACCAACAGCGGGTAGCGCGCAAGAAATCAATGTTACTGATGGCACCAACAACATTCCAAGCGGATTCACATTATTCATGGGCAACGCCACCAATGAAACCCTCACCATCCAAAATCTGGGTTTGGGAAGCGATCTGCTTATCTCTGACATCTCCATCACAGGAACCGATGCTTCTGCGTTTTCGGTAGGAACAACTCCGACGACAATAGGAGCAGGTTCTTCAGCCGTGATTACAATCACGTTTACACCAACGATGAATGGTTCTCATTTCTGCACAGTAACTATTTCCAGCAACGATACGAGCGAACCTTCTTACGATGTTAACCTATACGCCATTTCAGGCAGTTCCGCAACAGAACCGACTGCGCAGGCATCATCAATCTCGTTTGACAACATACGTTCATGGGATTTTCAGACAACGGTTACCACCCCAACTACACCTGCAGAGGGATACATTGTGCTGCGCAAAAAAGGTGCACCTGTAACAGAAGCACCTGCTGATAACACAACTTATGTTCGTGGTCAGTGGATTGGTGGAGCTCAGGTTGTATATGTAGGAACCGGCGGAAGCTTCGATGCTCGTGGTATTGAAGCCGGCTACACCTATCACCTCGCTGCTTTTGCTTTCAACGGACAACAAGGCTTTGAAAATTATTTGACCACGAACCCTACTGCATCTTCTGCTAATACTCCTGCACCGAACTTCGGTTCATTGTATAGCGGTATCAATGTAACCAGTCCATCATTGGTTTCTGATTTGACTGCGTTGATGAATCCATCTAACTATTTCCAGATCTACTACAGCAATTACATCAGCACGCTCATAAACAACTTCTATGTGCGCGACACCGTAGTGAATGGTGCAACTCAAAACATGGTGGAATGTCAATACAGCGGAGTGCCCTACTTATTTGAAGCCGGCTTCCAATGGACCAGTCTCAGCCGCGAACACCACTATCCACAAAGTTGGATGCCCACTTATTTTGACGCTGACTTCGATCAGTCATTTGAAGTGAGCGACTTGCACAACCTGTCGCCAGTTTTTCAAAATGAAGTAAACGCAGTACGCAGTAACTACCCCTACGGTGAGGTTGTGAACGCCACCAGCACATTCGAAGACTGTCTGCGTGGAACCAACAACATCGGTCAGACTGTATATGAAATGCGCGACAGCTTCAAAGGCAACGCAGCAAGAGGAGTGATGTATCAAGCAACCAAAAACAATTCTGCTACGAACGATTTCAGCCTTCCGGAGGAGATTTCTGTTACCATTCAATACGGGCAAAACGAGTACTTGCTCAAGCAGTGGCACTTCAATGATTTGCCGGACAGCTGGGAAATCACGCGTAATGAATACATTCAATACGAGCAACGCAACCGCAATGCATTCATTGATCAAGTTACTTACCCTTGCTATATCCGATTTGCTGACCTGACTTCATTCACACCTGAGTTCACTTTCAACAGTACAACGCTTACCTGCATTGATCCTGCTCAAAGCTACCAGTGGTACCTCGATGGCAACCCAATAACGGGTGCTACATCAGCCACATATAATTGGACTACTTCAGGAAACTATAGCGTAGAAATTCAACAGTTCGATGAATGCCCTTCATTCACGTCTGGCGCTTCTTTGGTAGGAACGAATGTTGAAGAGCTTGCAGCTATTCAATTCGACCTTTCGGTTTTCCCGAATCCATCTGAAGGTCGTTTGGTCGTAAAAACCCACGCATCACGTCCAACCGCTGCACAATTGAACGTGCTCGACATGACGGGTAAAGTTGTTTTCACTTCCAATGAAAATCTGAACGGTGGTTTGAATTTGATTGCTATTGAAGAGGAACTCAGCGCAGGTGTTTATAC
>JBIKSC010000282.1:0-3518 GCA_044348775.1 Flavobacteriales bacterium
ACGGATCCAAAGAAGTCCACAGGTCATAGGTAGTCACATTTGAATTGGCGCTAAAAGGTAGGTATGCGTCTGTCGTGTCATTTGCCCAAAAAAGAAAAACGCCTTGCTTTTTGTAGAGAAAATTCCCATCGATTCCTGCTGAAATTTTACCGTCGCGAAAAAACCTTCTGGATTTAAAACTGATTCGGCCTCGTCGTTCACTATCACCATTCAAAAACCCGCGCATGTCAAAAGCGTTTACACCGAGTACGATATCGGTTCCTCCGGCGGTTGTATAAGCGTGCGAAGCAGAAACGTTGCTTTGATAAGGCGTGTTACTTCCCCACCATTTCTGAGCAGTGCCGGCAGGTTGCGCATACACCATCTGAAAAGTAGATACTTTGGTCCGGGGCCTTCCCTCCGGGTATAGAGTTCGAACCTGAATAATCCCATTTAAAGCCGAGGCACCATAGCTCACCGAGGCCGCACCTTTAGTTACCTCAACCTGGTCGACCAGTTCGAGGGGTACAAAATTCCATTTTATGTCGTTGCGATCACTGGTCATTAGCGGCATATCATCTACCACCAGCAATACTCGGCTGCCGGCGCCATAGGCGTAGCTGCTCCCACCACGAATGGAAGCCTGTCCATCCAGAATATTGATACCGGGCAAACGTTCTATAGCATCACTAAGATTGGGCGTGATTTTGCGCGTTAAGTCGGCTGCGCGAATCACCTCCATGCTGACAGTCAGCTTCTCAATAGGCTTGATGTATTTGGTACCACTGACCACCATCAAGTTCAGGAGATTTTCTGTGGGGGTAAGGGTAATAACAACCTTCTCGTTCGGCACCAAATCAACAGGCTTAAGAAAGAGTTCATAACCGACCATTTCACACCTTACCATGCGCATTCCCAGAAGCGGAAAGCAAGCTACACCTGCTGAGTCAGTAATCAACGTCATTCTATCATCGAGCTGCAGGGCAACATAAGGCAGCGACTCACGCGTTTGACCATCAACGACCTCAATACACGACTGAGAATGACAATCCGACAACAACAACAGCAACCAACAAAACAGGCAAACAAATAGACGCAGCACAGACTTGGTGTTTGGGCAAATATATTCAAAGCACAACGCGACTTATCAACGAACGTTGGCAACTGCTACTCATGTCTAATCCAAGTGTTGTTATTTTTGTTACCCACTCCAGCGATTGCTTAACTACACAACGGCTTCAAGTCGGTGCGACCCCACCTAACGGTCGACGATGGAGAACATTTATGATCAAAGAAAACATTGAACGGCTCTTGAAGTCGCGCTTCTCGCGTGATACGGTTTGGTTGATAGGAGCGCAAGCCGTATTGATGGTGTCCGGTTTTGGTGTCAACCTGATTGTTGGAAAAATTCAAGGTGCCGACGCGCTCGGAGTATTCAGTCAGGCGCTGGCCTTTTACACAATACTGTCCACCTTTTTTGCTTTAGGACTGAACAACACCATTACGAAGAAAATAGCAGAGGGAAAGCGCTCGACCGAAGAGACACAAAGCATTCTCACATCCAACCTCGTTATAACAGCATGTTTTTCCGGGCTATTCAGTGCAATTGTAAGTACGATTGCCATGAGGCGCCCCGACCTTTTCAGTTCGCCGGAGTTGGCCGCAGTAGTGCACATACCCATGCTTGCACTGCCCTTTTTCAACATCAATAAAAACTTCGGAGCCTATTTTTCGGGTTTGCGTTTGCAGAAGCGATTTTCACAACAGCGCATTTTACGCTGGATAATTATCATTCTATTTGTTTGCGGTTCCGTGTTCACCCAGCGGCCCGCCGAGCATACGCTGTGGTGTTTCCTAGCCGCTGAGGTCACTGTCTTCCTGCTCAACCTCTTTCAGCTGCGCGGAAGAGTTAATCTGAAAATAAGCACTGATACGATCGTCGACAACCTCAAATTCGGCATGAAGACGTATGTAGCCGAACTCATTTCTGTATTGAATGCCTCACTCGATGTCATATTGATTGGTTATTTTCTGACCAACGCAGAAACAGGGATCTACAGTTTCATTGTGTACTTCGCTAAAACGCTCTACATATTTCCGGGTATCATGATGCAGAACTTCAGCCCGATAGTATCGAAAACGTGGGCAAGCGGAAAATTGGATGAACTCAAATCGCGCATGTACTCGATACGTCGGATCAATCGAAGGGTAGTCAGCATGCAATTGATTGCGCTCCTCATCGGCTATCCGATCGTCACCCTATTCATCAAACAAGAATTCAACAACACGTTCAGTTTGTTTGTGATGTCTGTTGCAGGTGCCTACATTTTCTCTCTCATTTCATGGTCAGGCTCTATGCTCATTATGACCAACAAATTGAATGAGAATATTGCTCGCACGCTCCTCATCATTCTGCTATCTGCAAGCTGCACCCTAGGGCTGACATATGTATTTGGGCTAACTGGTTCTTGCATCGCCTACAGCGTCAATGGCATGGTAGCGTTCCTTGCAACGCGTCAATTCATTCAGTCATCTTTGAAGCTATCCGTAACCTGAACGATGGCAATCGCCGACCAACATATGCAGTCAAAACATTGCCTTTTCTTTCTAGGGCATCCGGCGCATTTCCATTTATTTCGCGCCACGATTGAGAGACTAAAAAATAAAGGACACAGGGTAACGATATTCATCAAAAAGAAAGACATACTGGAGTCTCTTTTGCTAAATGCCGGTTTTGAATACATCAACGCTCTTCCACAGGGACGCCGCGATGGCAAAGTAGGAATCGCGATAGGTGTCATCAAAAAAAATGTAAGGCTTCTGCGTTTTTGTCTTCGGAATCGTCCCGATTGGATGGCGGGAACATCAGCTGAAATTGCTCACGTTGGTTTTTTGCTGCGCATTCCATCCTACGTCTTTTCAGAGGATGACTACTCGGTTATATCAACCTTTGCCAAGGTTACCTATCCGTTTGCCAAGCATATCGTGTCGCCTGAAGGATGCGACAATGGTAAATGGAATAGTAAAACGATTCGCTATCGTGGCTATCATAAGCTGGCTTACCTGCATCCGAATCGGTTCAATGCTGACCCTTCCATTGTTGATCACTATTTCCCTCACCACGAACCTTACTTTATAATTCGGCTGGCCCAGCTGAATGCTCATCACGACGACGATGCTCGCGGTATTTCAAATGAATTCATGCTCAAGTTGCTGGCCATACTTGAACAACGCGGCAGAGTATTCATCACGTCGGAACGCGAAATACCTGATGAGTTTTCTGCGTATTTGCTTCAGATCAACCCTCTGCACATTCACCATTTAATGTCTTTTGCATCGCTCTACATTGGCGATAGCCAAAGCATGGCGGTTGAAGCGGCAATGCTAGGCACACCGAATGTTCGCATAAGTGCGTTTAGCGGAAAAATATCCGTGCTCGAAGAACTTGAGCATATCTATAAACTTACCGTTGGCATTCACCCGAATGATGAGCAACGCATTCTTGCCACCATACAGGAAATGGCAGAAAACAAAGAAAT
>JBIKSC010000052.1:0-12687 GCA_044348775.1 Flavobacteriales bacterium
TGATATTGTTTGCCGTGCCCGGGGTTGACGATCCGGACTCGCTCTACTATGTGATTTTCGCGGCGATGATTTGTTACATGCCCACCATTTCGCTTTCGAACTCCATCAGTTTTCGGATTCTGAAAGATCAGAATTACGATGTGGTGAAAGCGTTTCCTCCTATTCGGGTTTGGGGAACAATCGGGTTTATCGTGGCGATGTGGGTTACGAATATCACAGGCAGTAAGGCCAACGCCAATCAGTTCATTATTGCCGGCGTTGCCGCTATTGGCCTTGGTATCTATTCGTTCACATTGCCGGCATGCAAGCCGCAGCGAAGTATGTCGCCGAACGCATCTCTGATGGATCAGTTGGGTTTTGGAGCATTTCGTTTGTTGAGCAATTCACGCATGGCATTGTTCTTTGTTTTTTCTATGTTTTTGGGCGGAGCCTTGCAGTTGACGAACATGTTTGGTGATTCGTTTTTGGATGACTTCAAGCGATTCCCGGAGTATGCCGACTCGATTGTGGTGAAGTATTCTACGATTATTCTTTCGATTTCGCAGATATCCGAGACGTTGTTTATCTTGACCATTCCATTCTTCCTCAAGCGTTTTGGTATCAAGCAAGTGATGCTCATGTCGATGTTCGCTTGGGTATTGCGCTTTGGATTGTTTGCGTATGGTGATCCTGCGGGAGGACTTTGGATGATTATTCTCTCGTGCATTGTTTACGGTATGGCCTTCGATTTCTTCAATATCTCTGGCTCTTTGTTTGTGGAAACCACAGCAGACCCGTCAATACGTTCCAGCGCGCAAGGGCTTTTCATGATGATGACCAATGGGGTAGGAGCCTACCTGGGAAGTAAGATAAGCGGAACCATCATCGACGCCTATTTCACAGTCGACGGCGAGAAAGAGTGGACAGGCATCTGGCTCAGTTTTGCCGGCTATGCGCTGGTGGTTGCTATCTTGTTTGCCATTATGTTTAAATCGCCCAACGACAAGGTAGAGCGCTTTGCGCATTGATGCGGACTCTCCAATTTTTAATGAACACACGCGTTGCCATTCCATGAAGAAGATTGTTGATTGGATACGCGGGCACTGGAAATGGTTGTTGCCGTTGGTTGTGGTGCTGGGAGTTCTTTTCTATTACCGATATGATGTGGCAGAATGGACGCGCAAGGCCTTGGGCATTGTACTGCCTGAAAATCCGCGACCTCTGGGTGTTACTTCCCTCGAATGGTGCGAGCAGAATTATGGAGAACAGATTCAGGAGATTTCAACTGAAATGGATTTGCCCTATTCCTATTTAATGGCTTTGGCCGTGTTGGAGTGCAGCGGTGAGAAGCCTGCCGGACAACGTTTTGAGCGACATGTTTTCAATGAGCTGATGAAGGTGAAAGCAGGGAAGCGCAAGAAGTATGAGCTGGCTACTCGTGAGAAGCTCGAGCCGATGGGCGAAGAAGAGATTCGCGCGTTGGCAACTAGTTGGGGACCTTTTCAGTTGATGGGGTACAAAGTTTTCGAACTCGACTTATCGATTGAAGACTTGAGCAATGACGACGATGCCTGCTATCACGGAGCACGCTGGATTAAGAAGCAGTACGGCCGTTTCCTTGATAAGAACAAATGGAAGGATGCCTTTCATATTCATAATACGGGTAAGCGCTTTCCTTTGACGGGGCATTCGCGAACGCACGACCCTTACTATGTGTCAGATGGTTTGAGATACATGAAGTACTTTTCTGGTAAAAGATCCAACTAGTTTCGTCTGTTTTTAGTGGATGTTTTTGTACTTTTACCACGCCCACTTTTACGGGCCTTTTTAACCAAACCCTATGAAGTTATTCTACACGACTTTATTATCGGTTGTTGCTTTCTGCGCATTAACAGCTCAGCAATTAACACCATCGGTCATTGCAACGTCCGGATCATCTTTCCAATCTTCTGAGTTCAGTCTCGATTATACATTGGGTGAGACTTTCGTTGCCACATTGAGTAATGGCTCAAATGTTTTGACACAAGGTTTTCATCAGCCTCAGGCAGGTGTAATTGTTGAGGGATGCACCGCTGTAGAGGCATGCAATTACAACATAGATGCTACCGTCGAAGATGGCACTTGCTTTTTTCCGGGCGATGCCTGCGACGATGGCCAAGCGTCCACCATTAATGACACGGTAGATCCTAATTGCGGATGCACAGGCGAAGTTGTTCAAGATGTAGAAGGTTGCACGGCACCGGAAGCGTGTAACTTCAATCCGCAGGCAAATATTGAGGACGGTTCGTGCATCTTACCAGGTGAGCCATGCGACGATGGCAATCCTGTTTCGCTCGATGACATCTTGAACGCGAACTGCGAATGCGAGGGAACTATAGCCGGTTGCACTTTTCCTGTTGCCTGTAATTACAATCCGGCAGCAGTTATTGAAGATGCAAGTTGCCTTTTCCCGGGTGATGCTTGTGATGACGGCAGCAGCTCAACTATTTTGGATGTAGTAAATATTGATTGTGTTTGTGAAGGTCAGCTTGTGGTGGAAGGATGTGTAGCTATTTCGGCGTGTAATTTTAATGAGAACGCGAATGTCGATAATGCTTCGTGTATTTTTCCAGGTGACTTTTGCAACGATGGTGATGCCACTACAGTTGATGATGTTTTTGGCACCGACTGCGTTTGTGCAGGCACACCATCGAATGAGGTAGAAGGTTGCACAGACCCTGTTTCTTGCAGTTATAACCCTGCTGCTTCTATTGAAGATGGTTCTTGTATCTATCCTGGTGATGTGTGCAGCGATGGCAACCCTTCTACGATTAATGACTCCTACAATTTAAACTGCGAGTGCCTCGGTGATGCTCTCGAGATTGAAGGTTGCACGGACGAAAATGCTTGTAATTACGACGTTTTGGCCACCTTAGAAAACGGTAGCTGCTTCTTTATTGGAGATGCTTGCGATGATGGATTGGCGGAGACATCAGACGATGTAATTGTTTCCGACTGTTCATGCGAAGGTGTTATTGTCGACCTATTCGGATGCACTAGCTCTGCCGCTTGTAACTTTGATGCTAGCGCTACTGCCGATAATGGCAGCTGTTACTTCCCCGGCGATTCGTGTGATGATGGTGATGTATTTACCTCGAACGATATTTTCGACTTGAATTGCGATTGCGCAGGAGAGCCTACAGAGTTGATTGAAGGTTGCACAGCATTCGACGCATGTAACTTCAATGAGTTGGCTAATGTGGAAGATGGTTCATGTATTTTCCCCGGAGATGTATGTAATGATAACGATGACGCAACTGACCAGGACGAATTTGGAGCTGATTGTATTTGCTCCGGATTGTTGCTAGGTTGCACATTCCCTGATGCTGTCAACTACAATCCTGCAGCAATCATAGATGACGGTTCATGTGAGTTTAATGTTTTCGGTTGCACGGATCCTTTGGCAGCGAATTATGATGCTGCTGCTAACATCGATGATGGGTCATGTGTTTATGGAGTGTTAGGTTGCACCGATATCACTGCTTGTAACTTCAATGCAGAGGCTACCCTTGAAGATGACTCATGTCTTTTCCCTGGTGACGCTTGCGATGATGGCAATGCCTCAACGCAGCAAGATTCCTATGGCGCTGATTGCGTTTGTGAAGGATTGCTCGCAGGATGCACAGTACCGGTAGCGTCAAACTACAATCCGAATGCAGTTATCGATGATGGTTCTTGTGAGTTTGATAACGAAGGTTGCACAGACCCGACTGCGCTGAATTACGATCCGGCGGCCTTGGCTGATGACGGTTCCTGCATCTATCCGCTGGAGGGTTGCACCGATCTTACGGCATGTAACTTCAACCCGGATGCTAATATTGAAAATGGAACTTGCACCTATCCGGGCTGCACAGATTTAGCGGCTTGCAACTACAACGAATCAGCTGCTTGCCCTGATAATTCATGCGAATACCCGATTGAGGATTATCTGGATTGCTCCGGTAATTGCTTGAACGACGAAAACAGCAATGGTGTTTGTGATGAGCTTGATCCGCAGGGATGCACAGACGCTTCTGCCTTGAATTATGATCCAATCGCCATCATAGATAATGGCACTTGTATTTTCCCTGTTCTTGGTTGCACAGAATCAGACGCATGTAACTTCAATGGCGCAGCGAATACCGATGACGGTTCTTGCACGTTCCCGGGCTGCAATGACCCTGAAGCATGTAATTATGATGCAACAGCGGGTTGTTATGATGGAAATTGTGACTATCCGTTCAACAATTATGATTGCAACGGAAACTGCCTGAATGATTCTAACAGCAACGGAATTTGTGATGAGTATGAGGAATATGGTTGCACGGACGAGAATGCCATCAACTACAATGGCGATGCTACGTCGGATGACGGAAGCTGTCTTTATGGAGGTTGCACTGATATTGAAGCGTGCAACTATGATAACACGGCTGATGTCGACGATGGTTCATGCACCTACCCCGGATGTATTGATGCAAACGCGTGCAACTATGATGCATCTGCCGGTTGTCAGCAGGCGGGTAGTTGTACTTATCCAGCGGCTAATTATCTAGATTGTGATGGAAACTGTAACAACGATGGTAACAACAATGGCGTATGCGATGAGTTTGATTCTGAAGGTTGTTTAGATCCGACTGCAGATAACTACAATCCGAATGCTACCATTGAAGATGGTTCTTGCATTTATGTTGGATGCACGGATATTACGGCGTGCAATTTTGATCCGACAGCTCTTGATGATGATGGTTCTTGCTCTTATCCCGGTTGCACAGATGCAGAAGCTTGCAACTATAATGCAGCAGCCGGCTGTGATGATGGATCATGCACAGCATCAGGGTGCACGGATGTGACAGCCTGTAATTACGATTCAAACGCGGCATGCGATAATGGCAGCTGTGCATATCCAGGATGTAATGATTCAGCTGCATGTAACTATGACGCAGCGGCAGGCTGTTTGGAAGATGGATCTTGCACCTATCCTGAGTTAGCATATGATTGCAATGGTGATTGTATTAATGACAGTAACGACAATGGTATATGCGATGAATTTGACAACCAGGGTTGCACTGATCCGAATGCGGACAATTTCAATCCAAATGCAATCGAGGACGATGGCACTTGTTTCTATTTAGGATGTACGGATTTATTGGCGTGTAATTACGATGCTACAGCTACTACGGACGATGCATCATGCACCTATCCAAGCGAAGCCTGCTTTGATTGTGCAGGTGCTTGTATAGAAGACAATGACTCTGACGGCACTTGCGATTGTCTGGAGATTGAGGGCTGCACAAACCCAGCTTCGGTGAACTACAATCCTCTTGCAACTGAGTTTGACGGCTCCTGTCTACTTGGATGCATGGATCCATTTGCGATTAACTTCAATGCACAAGCCAATGAAGATGATGGGACTTGTATCTATCAGGTGTTAGGTTGCACCTATCCTGCAGCTTGCAATTACAACCCGGAGGCAACCACAGATAATAATACGTGTACTTTCCCTGGATGTAATGATCTGTCGGCATGTAATTATGATGCGGACGCAGGTTGTTTCTTGGAGGGAAGCTGCGAATACATCGATGTAAATAACAATGGTCAGTGTGATTTGTACGAGATAACAGGCTGCACCAATGCAGATGCTTGCAACTATAATCCAGCTGCTACATTCGATGATGGCTCATGCGGATTCGATACTGAGGAGACCATTGAAGTTGCTGCCGGTGATTTATACGAATGGAATGGAACCGTATATACCGAAAGCGGTATCTATGAATTTAGCTATGAAAGTGCAGCCGGATGTGATAGCGTGGTTATTCTGGATCTCACCATCACTTCTGTTCTGGAATTGGATGGCTATTCATTAGCAGTTTGGCCCAACCCGGCTAATCAGGAAGTGCAGGTAACTATAAACGGAGTTTCGCCTGAAGTGATTGAAGTCTTCGATGTGACAGGTAAGCACATCGTTACCTATACACGATTAACTCGCTTGGATGTTTCCGGTTGGGCTTCCGGAAGTTATATGTTGCGTGTGCGCAACGATCAAGCTGTGATGGAACGAAGACTGATGGTTGTGAGGTAAAGGCTGATTCGTTTCGATGAAATAAAAATGGTCAATGCAAGCGCATTGACCATTTTTTTTATCGCAGTCATATGCGCAACGCTTTTCGTTGAGGTCAACTGTTGCAGTTCAATTCGGGAGTTCCTAGACGAATAGGCGCTGCGGCGATTACATTTGCGATAATAGCATGCCCGTTTATCAACTCCATCCCGATTTTGTTGGCTTCCCGCCGCGGTCTGAATTTGATCAGGATATGGTGGCGGTGGGAGGCGACTTGCGCACAGAGCGTTTGCTGGAAGCCTATTCTCGTGGAATTTTCCCTTGGTATAATGAGCCGGGCCAGTTGCATTGGTATAGCCCTGAAGAGCGTTGTGTTTTGCCTGTCGAGTCGGTGGAGGTTTCGCATTCCATGCGTTCTATCTTTCGGAAGGGAGAGCTCACATTCAGCATGGATACGGCTTTTCGTCAAGTCATTGAAGCATGTCGCGAAGGAGAGCGCGAAGGTCAGACATGGATTCACGATGAAATAGTGGAATCGTATGTTGCTCTGCATAAGCTCGGCGTGGCTCATTCGCTTGAGGTGTGGAATAAGCAAGTGTTAGTGGGAGGCCTCTATGGAGTATCGCTTGGGAATTTATTTTTCGGTGAGAGTATGTTTTCGCGGCAACCCAATACATCGAAGGCGGCGTTGATAACCTTGTGTCGCTTTTTGCCGCGGCTGGATATTAACCTTATCGATTGCCAGGTCCCGAATGATCATTTAGTAAGCATGGGGGCCGTGGTTTGGCATCGCGACTATTTTCTGGATACGGTCGAAAATGGTATACAACAACCAACCGCCTCAGGAAGCTGGCAGAAGGTATTTGCCGAATGGAACGGGAGTACAATAAACAATTCGGTTGGATAACTCAAGCTCTTGGATACGTTGCGAATGATAATTTTATTTTATTTCGCAATCGTATGAAACCAATTCCATTTTCTCCGCCGCGTATTGATCAAAAAACGATTGATGCAGTTACTGAAGTTCTCCTTTCCGGATGGATTACCACCGGACCGAAAACACGTGAATTAGAGAGTCGCATTAACGAATACTGTGAGTCGAAGCGCACCTTGTGCTTGAATGCGTGGACCAACGCTGTAGAACTGGTATTGCGCTGGTATGGCGTGGGGCCCGGTGATGAAGTGATTGTTCCGGCCTATACGTATTCAGCCACAGCGAACATTGTTTTGCACGTAGGCGCCAAGCCTGTAATGGTGGATGTAGAGAAGGGAAAGTTCACGATCGATGCAGCACAAATTGCCAAGCACATTACAAGCGCTACCAAGGTTATTATGCCTGTTGATATTGGCGGTATGCCTTGCGACTATGACTTCATTATGGAGTTGGTAAACAGCACTGAAGTGAAATCCACATTTAAGCCTGCCAATGAGCGCCAACAACAGCTGGGTCGAATACTTGTGATTTCGGATGCCGCACACAGTTTCGGAGCCACGTATAAAGGTAAGAAGGTAGGCGGTCAGGCAGATGTGATGGGGTTTTCCTTTCATGCAGTAAAGAATTTGACGACAGCAGAAGGCGGTGCCATTACGTTGAACTTGCCGGCACCTTTCAATAACGACGATGTGTGGAGGTCAATCAACATATCGGCATTGCACGGACAGACGAAGGATGCGCTCACCAAGACACAGGCAGGTCAGTGGCGCTATGATATTGTGGAGGCGGGCTACAAGTGCAATATGACGGATATTCAGGCAGTTATCGGTCTCGTAGAATTGGATCGCTATGATAATGACACGCTCGTTCGCAGAAAGGCCATTTGCCTGCAGTACAACCGGAGGTTTGCTGCACAGACATGGTTTAATGAACCGTTGTTTGAGACATCAGATGCAGAAAGTTGTTATCACCTTTATATGTTGCATGTGGACAATATGTCGGAGGCACAGCGTGATGAGGTTATTCGCCTCGTTGCAGAGCAGGGCATAGCGCTCAATGTTCACTTTCAACCCTTGCCTTTGTTATCGCTTTACAAAGGATTGGGGTATCGAATGGAAGATTATCCAAATGCTTGGCATCAGTATTCAGCAGAAATTTCGTTGCCTGTCTATTACAATTTAAGTGATGAAGACGTAGACCGAGTTGCCACAGCAGTTATTGAGGCGGTAAATACAGCGCTGAATGCATGATGAAAAGAGCGTTTGATATCGTTTTTGCTTTATTGATGCTTGTTCTTTTCCTGCCGTTGTTTGCAGGTATTTCATGTTGGATATTGTTCGATAGTAACGGTGGTGTTTTTTTTGGTCAGGAAAGGGTCGGAAAAGAAGGTAAAAATTTCCGGCTTTGGAAGTTCCGGACCATGCGTCCGCATTCGGAAAAGGCGGGCCAGCTTACGGTTGGATCAACCGATTCGCGCATCACAGGGGCCGGTTATTACTTGCGCAAGTTCAAAGTCGATGAGTTGCCGCAATTGTGGAATGTGGTGTTGGGCGATATGAGCGTTGTTGGTCCAAGACCGGAGGTTCCGCGTTACGTGGCTATGTATACAGAGGAGCAGAAACAGGTGCTGAGAATTCGTCCTGGAATAACGGATTATGCTTCGTTGCGTTATTTCGATGAAAGTGAGTTATTGGCAAAATCGGAAAATGCCGAGGATACTTATATCCGCGAGGTGATGCCCACCAAATTGGCTCTCAACCTCGAGTATGTTCGTTCACATACATTTTGGGGAGACATATCAATCATTGTTCAAACAGGCCTCCGGATAGTCAAAGCTTGATATAGCCCTCACGAGGGTAGGGAGATTCCGTTTCCGATCGTATTAAGTCTAAAGTCTCGTACTTTGCACCTCCATTTTGAAACCACGTAAACGTTGATTATGAGAATTTTTACCTTGGCATTTATTGCAGTATTGGCATTAAACGTAAATGGTCAATTGCAGCCATTTGGTTACCAATGGTCGACCGAGCAACTTGAACAATTGCCCTTAGCCGAGCTCGCGACATTCAATCACGAGCAATTATTGGAAGAAGACACTCGATTGGAAAAGGCTGGTGGTCGCACGAACAATGGCCGAATCATACCCATTGGCCTCGACGAGCAAAATCTTGGTGTTTGGACGGCGCTTTCCAACGGCGACCGTGTTTGGCAGTATCGGTTCAAAAGCGAGGGAGCTAAAGGCGTAGCTGTTTACTTCGACGGGCTTTACATTCCGCAGGGTGCGGTCATGTTTTTATACGCAATGGATCGTAAAACATTTGTAGGACCATTTACCGTAGACGATTGCAATGCACACGGCTATTTTATGATGGGAGAGGTGCTGGGCGATGAGGCAATACTCGAATATTATGAGCCAGCCTCGGTAGTGGGAGTGCCCAATATTGGAATACAATCGGTTTGTCATATGTATCGGTATGTTTATGATTATTCCGATTATGCAGTTGAGGAGAATACGCGTGATTCAGAATTCTGTGAAGTCGACGTGAATTGTCCGGAAGGAAGTGAGTGGACTGCTCAGCGCGATGCAGTAGTTCGCCTTACAATCAATGATGGAGGTAACTCAGGGTTGTGCTCAGGTTCTATCGTCAACACCACTGCTCGTGACTGCCGGAAGTATTTGCTGACAGCACTGCACTGTGGTATTGGAGTTTCTGACTCTGAATGGTTGCAATGCACCGTTCGATTCAAGTACCAAAGAACTGGCTGCGGAACAGGAACCACGACCACCAATAACAGAGTAGGGGTTTATCATTTGGCTGATAGCAATGACGGTGGAGGAAACAGTGGGTCAGATTTTCTGTTGCTTGAGGTAGAGGATGATTTGCCTTCGAACTACAATGTGTACTACGCAGGCTGGGATTCCAGGAGTGCTACACCCGCTGATGTGGTTGGGATACACCACCCGGCCGGCGACGTGAAGAAGATTTCGACAGCGACGAATATTGTATCAGGCACATACTCTGCACCGGGTTATCATTGGAGAGTAAGCTGGATGGCTACTGAGACTAATCATGGAGTCACAGAAGGAGGTTCATCCGGATCGCCTATTTTTAACGAGGACAAGCGAATAGTAGGTCAGCTAACAGGAGGGAGTTCGTATTGCAATTCTCCTACGTCTCCGGACTTTTATGGAAAGATGGATAAGAATTGGGACGACAATCCGAATTCAGCGGGTCAAAAACTGAAGGAGTGGCTCGATCCGATTGATAGCGGGGAGTTGTTCATGAATGGATCTTATGAAGATGCCAACAATGCTGCCCAGCCTTGCATGCCATTGAGTGTGGAGGAGCGCGAGATTGCATTTTCGGATGTTCAGATTTTTCCTAACCTTGCCGATGAGGTGTTGCATGTTCGTTGTTCCGAGTTCCGTCGTTTAAAAGAGTATCGCGTGTTTAATGCCCATGGTGCATGGGTAACCTCTGCCCCGATACGTTCGGAGCGCGAAGAATTAGCTTGTGGCGCGCTTGCTCCCGGGGTCTACTTCATCACGTTTATCGCGGAAAACGGCACACACCTTACTCAAAAGTTTGTGGTGGAGCACCGATAAAATGAACCTGAGTCGGTTGAAGACTTTCAGAATGCAATTTGACGGCTTTTGAAAAAAAGCGTTTACATTTGACCCAAACCCGAAAACAATGAAATTTGAAGTTATCCAAAAAGATAAGGTAGCCGTGATTGCTTCCAAGGTAGAGAAGCTAGATGCACTGCATGCTCCTGAATTGAAAAGTGAAATTGTCATGATGAATAAGGAAGGCCACAAGAACCTCATCATTGATCTTTCTGAAACACGCTACATCGACTCATCGGGTTTGAGCGCATTGCTGGTTGGTAACCGTCTGTGCCGCGACTCCAATGGCACTTTTGTCCTGTGTGGACTCCAAGACGCGGTGAAAAAGTTGATTGCTATCTCTCAGCTCGAAAGCGTTTTGAAAATTACACCAACCCAGAACGAAGCAGTTGACCTCGTTTATATGGAAGAAGTTGAACGCGATATCTAAACCTTAACCGAATGAATAAATTTTTACTTTTCTTATCCTTGTTTGTTTCCACTCTTTCCTTTGCTCAAGCCGATTGTGATGCAAGTTCGCATGACTTCGGTGATGTTGAGTATGGGGTTTATCCTGACACAGCTACAGGTATTGCTGCTGGTGAATTAAATGTGCCTTATTTGCAAACAATTTACATTCTTGTACCACTAGACGCATCCGTTATTTCACCTCTATTTGCATCGGCCACGTTGGAGGAGGTTTCTTTGGTAGGAATAAGCTATGATGATGGTACCGGTAATTTATCCGATATCAGCAATTTAGGTTTGACCTTAGAGTGCAACCCTGCGAATTGTGTTTTTATGCCTGGTGAGCAGTATTGTGGCGTCATCTCTGGAGTTCCTAATCAAGTAGGGTCATTCCCAATTGTAATTCAAACCGAAATCCAAGGTGTTGCATTTGGTTTTCCTATTAATAGTCCTTTCGACTTTGATGGCTACACTTTCAATGTGACTGGCACGGCTTCGGTTTCTCAGTCAGCGGAAGCACAAATCTCGATTCAACCAGCAACACCGAACCCGGCGAATAACGCTACACGCATAAACGTTGCCCTATCTGCCAATGAAACAGCAACAGTGCGCTTGGTGAATATGGTTGGAGAGCAAGTGTTGGTGAAGAGCATTCAAGGAAAGCGCGGCGACAACATCGTTACGCTCGATGTAAACGATCTGCCTGCCGGTATTTATTTGTATTCGGTAGAAGCTGGTACCTACAAGACCACCCGCAAATTGGTGGTAGAACATTGATAAGTTAATCATTTCGAATATGAAAGCCGTCCCGTACCTTCGGGACGGTTTTTTTTTTATGACGTTCGAGGTAACCATATTAGGATGCGGCGCGGCTGCCCCAACCGGAAAGCACAGCCCTTCGGCACAGGTGCTGAATATCCATGATAAGCTTTTTTTGGTTGATTGTGGTGAAGGCACTCAAATGCAAATGCGCAAGTTCAAAGTCAAAATGCAGCGCATTCATGAGGTGTTTATATCGCACATGCATGGCGATCATTACTTGGGGTTGATGGGCTTTATCTCGAGTATGCATTTACTGGGTAGGAAAGCGAAGCTCACCGTTTATGGTCCGCCCGAATTGAAGGAAATCCTGGAAATGCAACTCAGGGCATCACAAACATTTTTAGAATATCCTCTGGAGGTAATTGCTTGGTCGTCGGAAGAAAAGCAGTGTATCTACGACGACAAATCACTTCGCGTTTGGTCGTTTCCGTTGAAGCACCGCATTGATTGTTGCGGTTTTATTTTCGAAGAAAAGGAGCGGAAGCCCAAAATTACCAAGAGCTCAATAGCGCAATACAACTTAATGCCCAGCCAAATCATCCAGTTGAAAAATGGGAATTCGGTTGTGTTGGAAAATGGTGAAACCCTTGCCCCGGAGATAGTTTGTGAAGAGCCTGAACCGCCTAAGAGTTATGCATATTGCTCTGATACAGCCTTCAGCGAAAAGGTGATAGAAGCCGTTCAAGGCTGTACCACAATCTACCATGAATCAACATTTTTGGAATCGGAAGCTGAACGCGCAAAGGCAACTTTTCACAGCACTGCAAAGCAAGCGGCTACCGTGGCTCAGCGGGCCGGTGC
>JBIKSC010000283.1:0-3479 GCA_044348775.1 Flavobacteriales bacterium
TGCAGGGACTCACTGCAGTGCGTCCGTGCCGAGGGTGATGCGCAGTGCAGGGTGGAAAGGCGAAGGGGTGTTTTCTTGCAGGGACGCACTGCAGTGCGTCCGTACCGAGAGAATATTGAAGGGGTTTTGTGTGTTCGGGTGTTATCCTTCTATCTTAGCGGCCTTCTCACAGGGGTGTCATGGCGAAAGCTGCGACTGAGATTATACCCTTTGAACCTGGGCAGGTAATGCTGCCAAGGAAGATAGTGTGGTAGCTAAACAATTCGTTGGCTGCCCCCTGGCCGACGAACCACGTTGAACAAACCGAGTTACGTCAAAATGAGAAAAGTAGTTGTTGTATTCGTGTGCCTGTTGTCTGCGCACCTTGTGGTTGCACAAACACAAAATTTACCTTCTACCGATACGCTTTCCATCGTTACTGTGGAAGCAACACGTGCTAATCAGTTAACACCCATCGCATATACTGAGCTGGATGAAAAGAAGATTGCACAGCTGAACAACGGACAGGATATTCCCAACGTCTTGCGCTTAACACCATCGTTGGTTTCAACCAGCGATGCAGGTGCAGGTGTTGGTTACACCGGTTTGTGGATACGCGGAAGTGATCCTGCGCGCATCAACGTAACCATCAACGGTGTGCCGCTCAACGATGCGGAGAGTCAACAGGTGTTTTGGGTGAATACTCCTGATCTATCTACGAGCGCGAGCAGCATACAAGTGCAGCGTGGAATTGGAACCAGTACGAATGGACCAGGTTCATTCGGAGGAAGTATTCGCATTGATACGCGTGGATTGAAAACCACTCCATACCTGGAGTCCACCAATGGTGCAGGAAGTTTCGGTACATGGAAGAACAATCTCACTTTCGGCACGGGCTTGATGCGCAGTGGCTGGATTTTGGAGGGAAGATTATCCCAGATTGTTTCCGACGGATACATCGATCGAGCAAGTTCGCTTCTGCGCTCCTACTTCGGTGAGCTGGCGAAATACTCAAAGAAAGGAAGTTTGAAGTTGACCGCGTTTGGTGGTAAGGAAATTACCTATCAGTCTTGGAATGGAACACCGCATGAAGTGTTGTTTGGCAATAATCAAGACCGACTTGATTTTGCATCGCGAAACTGGATGAATGAATCGCAAACACAGAATCTACTGAATTCGGGAAGGACGTATAATTTTTACGAGTACGAAAATCAGGTAGATAATTACTCGCAACATCATGCGCAGTTGCATTGGAATCGAAAGCTTGCGTCGAAGTGGCAATTTCAGTTGACCGGTCATTATACCAGAGGGTTGGGTTACTTCGAAGAGTACCGCCCTTTTGATGCCTTGTCGGGTTATTTAATAGACAGCCTAACTGTATCATCAGATGCTGTAATCTATGATACCGATGTGATACGTCGTCGTTGGTTGGATAATCACTACGGTGGATTGGTTGGTTCTCTTGCGCGTAAGAGCGATAAGTGGGAGTCGGTGCTGGGAGGCGCCTATTCGGTGTATGATGGATTGCATTATGGCGAGGTAATCGATATTCCGGAAGTGGAAGAATGGAGAATGGAGAATGGAGAATGGCGGTACTATGAGGGGAATAGTGTGAAGGTGGATGGTAATGTGTATTGGAAGAATACGGTTGCGATAGGGAAGAGTTGGAATGCCTTCGCGGACGTTCAGTTGCGCGATGTTGCTTATCGAACAGAGGGAACTGACAATGATTTGCGAAGCTATGACGTCGATTTTCACGAGTTGTTTTTTAATCCAAAGGGTGGTTTGACATTCACGCAAGGGAAGCACAAGGCTTATGCTTCGGTTGCCTATGCAGGCAAGGAGCCTAATCGCAATGACTTCGTCGACGCAATCGATCCCTCATTGGTGAAGTCTGAGTACATGACGAATACGGAAGTAGGTTACGGATTCGCGTCTGAGAAATTTTCGGTTCGTTTGAACGCGTATTCGATGGAATACAGAGATCAGCTTGTTGTTACCGGAGCACTTAATGATGTAGGTGCACCGGTTCGCGCAAACGTGCCTACTAGTTATCGCAGGGGTCTTGAGTTGGAGGCCGGCGTTCAGTTGCCGTATGGGTTTTTTGTGGAGGGAAATCTTACCCGCAGTGTGAATCGTATTTCGGAGTTTACCGAGATTATCTATGATTATGAAAATGGCGATGTGCTGGAGACCGTTTTTAATAATACCCCTATAGCATTTTCACCTGATTGGATTGGAGCATCACAAGTGGGATGGAGCGTACAACCTTCAAAGATTTCATGGGTTAAGAAACTGGAGATTGCCTGGATTTCGAAGTATGTAAGTGATCAGTTTTTGGATAACACGGGCAATAGTGATCGTATCCTTCCTGCTTATTGGGTGCAGGATTTGCGTGGGTCAGTTGATTTCAATTGGAGCAAGTTTCCTCAATTTCAGGGCATCGATTTTTGGGTGAATAACGTGCTGAACAAGGAGTATGTCGCCAATGGATACACTTTCAGTTATCGCTTTGGAGGATTAATAACGGAGAGGTTCTATTACCCTCAGGCGCCTATGAATTTTATGGTCGCTATGCGATTCAAGATATTCTAATGGCGTGATTGGCTATCCGTTGCGATACACACTACGTTCCTCTTCATCGTTGAACATGGATACGTAGCTGTTGTATCGCGACGGAGCTACATGGCCATCTTCCAGGGCTCTTCGAACGGCACAGCCCGGTTCGTTGAGGTGAAGGCAATTGTGGTATTTACATTCGGGAAGTAGTTCGAAGAATTCAAGGAAGTGATGATGTAGTTCTTCTTTGGGTATGTCGACTAAGCCGAAGCCTTTGATACCCGGAGTATCCACTAAAAACCCTCCGAATGGCAATTGATGCATTTCCGCGAATGTCGTGGTGTGCTGGCCTTTGTTGCTTGACTCGCTCACTTCGCCAATGCGCAGATCTTTGCCCGGAATGAAATGGTTTACAAGCGATGACTTGCCTGTGGCACTGTGACCGCTGATGAGGGTGATTTTGTTTTCGATGAGCGATTGAATTTCATCTAAGCCCTCGCCGGTGTGAAGTGAAGAGAAAATGCATCGATAGCCAATGCTCCTGTATACTTCTGCCAGAGCCAACATTTCCTGGCGTTCCTTTTCGTTGTATTGGTCGATTTTATGAAAGAGTAATACCGCCGGTATATCGTAGGCATCAGCCGTTATGAGAAAGCGATCTATGAAGCCCGGTGTTGTTTGGGGGCGGGTAGTGGTAACAACGAGGATGGCACAATCGAGATTGGTGGCGATTATTTGTGCTTCCTTAGAGAGGTTAACGGATTTGCGAATGATGTAGTTTTTGCGCGGATGAATGAAGTTGATGCTTCCTTCGGATTCGTTTTCGAGCGTATAATCGACAATGTCGCCTGCTGCAACCGGGTTGGTTGTGGATCGACCTTCCAGTCGGATTTTTCCACGGACCTGGCAATGAATAATGGTGCCGTGTTCCGAGAGTACCT
>JBIKSC010000053.1:0-12584 GCA_044348775.1 Flavobacteriales bacterium
CATCTTCATCAGTGATTGTGAACGTGTTTCCATTCCATCCATCTCCGAAAGTATCTTCCATGATAAACTGGAAACCACAGCCGGGAGTTACGCAGATGGTTTCATTGTAGGCCGAACCTGCACCTTCCGCGATAAGAGCACCTGAAGCATCCAGCAGCTGCCAAGCAATTTCATTGAGGAAGAAACCACCACCCACTGTAAGTGTGCGACATGCACCGAAGCAGCATGTACCGTCATCGTTAATTGCATCGACAGAGAAGTTACATGCCGCAGGGTCAGTGCAACCATCTGTATCCAATTCACAAGCAATGTTCAATTGAAAGTCACCCTCATTAGCAAGAAAACCACCCACACGAATTAGGTAGGTTGTACCTCCAACCATTGTAAACGATGTAAGTGATAATGTTCCTGTTCCACCGTCATCATCACCGGTAACACAGGTAAGCGCACCACAAGAACCCGTGTAGACATGGATTTTTGTATCGAAATCGGATGCACCTTCTGTATCTACCGTGCAAGTTCCTCCTGCCGGAGCTGTAAAAGAGTACCAATATTGTCCTCCGGTACCAACTGTAGTAATACAGGTTGGGGCGCCGGAAGTGGCATTGTCGTTGGTAACACCGGTGGTGGCACCAAACACTGTTTCGCCACATGCGATTGTCGTAGGCGAATCACACGTGAACTGAGCCGCAGCACTTCCCCAACAGAGCGAAGCTACGATCATCAAGAACGAACCTAATCTCGTAAAAGTTTTCATCAAAAAATCTGGTTTTGGTTAATACACTCACAAAGTAATTTACACTAAGCAACTCAACGCTGCATAGACTTTCAGCAACGTCATTAACTACATCAATTCATCTAATTCGTCGACTAACGATAGATGAGCAAGCTGTCAAATCGGTCAAAAAAGTGAGCGCAATATAGATGAATACGCTTTCACTTATTCAAAATAAACGGAAAAAAAAAACCTCGAATCCGGACTTCCTACCCTTGGAATTCTAAAAAGGCTACTTACCCCACATTTCAGCATGCCAGCTACTTCTAAAAAGCTTTAGAAACTCCGAACGAAACTGGCCCACCGAGCGAACGGTAGTATCTACAACCATGGTGGCATCGTGAATAATCAAAGCTTTACGCATGGCCCAGAACTGATGAAGTGGAGCCTCCACAATGCCGTCAGCACCCTCATACAAAACCATAGTTCGGTTGAAAAAATCAACACCTAGCTTCGAACCTAGCTCTTTTACGAAGTTTACCGACTTATCGATTCCACAACCGCTAGCATGGGCTTGACTCTCGTCGGCTGCGATTACCAGCACTCGATTAAACGCTACCTCACATGACGCATTCATTTGGGCGCCATGCGACGACCAATTTGCAAGGAAATGGCTCGTTTCCTTTTCAATCATTGCAACTTCTTCATTTGAAAGAACACGGTTTGACTGGTAAACCCAAACCCGAGCATCCTCCGGCATTTCTGACATTTTCTTCATTGACTTTCTGGCATTTTCGAATGGGCCCACAATCGAGCAGCAGGCCACATGATTAGAATGGGTATAATGGATTGCAGTGCGCCTATTATCTTCCGACTTACAGCATAACAATGCCCTTGATTAAAACCCACTATTCCCAAAGCATAAATCGAATACGCTAACACCACGAGAACCAAATACATGATGGGTAAGACCCGCACAACCTCTTGTTGAACATTCAACAATCGAAGAATCATGGTATTCAATAGAAGAAACCATACTAACCCAGCTGCTGTAACAACCCACTTCAGAAGAGACAACTCTCGCTGATTGAAATTGTAGAGCCAGGAAATGGTTGTGTGATTATGGTAATAGTCGAATGGCGCATTAATCCGAGCACTTTCTAATAAATCCTGCTTTTGCTCCGGCGCCAAATTGTAAAAATCTGAATAGTTTATTCCTTGTTCAAGAATATAGTTAATGCTGATTTTCAACTTTTCCTGATAAAAGCCGGAAACAATTGCCAAAACAAAAAGGAATGGAATAGCGACTGACCTTTTCATGTATTCCCTTCAGGTATTGTTTTCCGGAAAGGTGAAAATTTCCGCACCCATATCATCCATAACATAAAGACATAGGCATATACGACAACCGTGAATGTATAATCATGATTGAATGCCAACCATTCTTCATTGACATTCATGATTATGGCCAGACCCACTATTCTCAGGACATTGAGATAGAAAACAGAAAGCGCTCCCAACGGAATGAACCAAGCCTTATGTCGGACCGGACCGGGAAAAGACATTACAAAGAAAATGAATAGGGCATACAGGACCACGCCATCGCATGGCGCACCTATTGTGACGCCCTTTGAACCTGCTATTCCAATATGTTCTCGAAAAAGCACATCAGATGTGGAATAGTCTGTAGTAGAAAAACCCATGAGACGCAGGGTAAATTCGGCCCAGCGAACTAGTGTGTCAATTACTCTTTTATCAAAAGTAGTATGTGTGTGTAAATAAAACTCGTAGATTGTATACCAAGTGAGATACAGCCCGACACTGAAGAAAATAAAACGAAGAAAAGGATTCGAGAGTGACTTACGAAGCATCAAGATTTTCTCCGCGACATATCGTAGGACTTCTTACCGCCATAAGCCAAACCGGCGGCAATAAGCAAACTCACACCACCATCAATTGGGCATGCCGGACCAAAGGGACCACCGCAGGGAGGGCCTGGAGGAGGACCAGGCTGCGCAAAGGCTACTTCTGCCAATGCAACCATTGCAATAAAAAGAAGGGTGCGAAGCGAATTTTGCATGTAAATAAAGTTTACAGAAGGCAAATGTAATAGAAACTTCCTCAAAAAACAGCTTTGCGAAATAGATTGCAGAGTTTTAACGTGTAGCAGCCTTCATTCAAGTATATTTGCCCTCCTACCAGACCACCAAAGCCAACTATGTCGACAACGACCCCTGCTCCTCAAAAAACCAACTTTCTGGATGCTGATGATTTAAGACCTATCATCAAATTCATCAGTAAGAATTGGTATTTGATGATACTATTATCCGGAATAGGATGGTTGTTTGCCATGTTCTATACACACCGATTGCCCAATATTTACGCGGCAAAAACGGAGATTCTTCTGAAGTCATCGGAAACGTACGACTATCAAACACAGATTTTTAAAGATATCGGTTATTATTCCCTTATTCAGGATATCACCAACCAAAAGCGGATCTTAAGCTCCTATGACATTGTTGGTAAAGTGATGAACCGCGTCGACTTCACTCACAACTACTTCTTGGTGGGCCGCGTTAAAACTGAACAAGTTGACCGCTTCGCATATTTCGATGTGCATTGCGATTGGCGAATGCTCGACAAACGTTTGTACGGGAAGCCATTCAATCTTAAAATTATTGACCTTACCAGGTATTCAATAAGTTATGTTCTGAACGGTAACAAACTCACACATGAGTTCGATTTTGGCAAGCTAAACGAAGATGTAAATTTCACTATTCAGGTTGACCTGCTTCCCCGTGTCGACGAGGTAAGTCTCAAGAGTATTCAGGAACAAAATTTCCAGTTTACCGTGCAACACCCCGATGTGTTAATTGACCGTCTTCGCTCAGGACTCACCATCGAGAACCAGGAGTTTACGAGCATCCTCACCCTCACTATGAAGGACATGCTGGAAGGCAGGGCTAAAACCTTCCTGGATACACTGGCACAAGTCTATATTGAATACACGCTGCAGAATCAATTGCTTGTAAATCAAAAAACGGAAGAGTATATCGACAAGCAACTCGATGGCATCATGCTTATCATGGATTCTCTGGAGCGCGTTATCGAGGGTTTCAAGGCCAACAAAGACATTCTCGATTTAGAGATGGAGCAGAAGAATGCCTTCAAAATTCTTGAACAAACCGAATCAGAAGAGCGCAATTTGGTATTACGTCAAAATGCACTCATCAATTTGGAAGAGTTTCTGGCCAAGGAAAAAGATCTTTCAATCATTCCTCCCTTGAATTTGTTGCAAGACGAAGATCAAACGCTCAGTAAGCTGGTTATGGACTTGTTCAATCTCAGTCAGCGTAAGACGGAGTTGTTGGTTGACATGAAAGCAAGCGACCGTCGTGTTCAGAAAGTCGACTCGGTTGTCAAAACGATACGCAACAGTATTTTCCGCTATACTACCGACAATAAGAAGCAAATTCAGATGCGCATCACCGATGTTCGCGCACAGCATCAGAAAGCCGAATTGGAATTGCGAGACATACCGCGCTCACAGCGCGACCTTTTAAGTATCGAACGCAAACTCACCGTAAATGAAGGTCAATACACGTTCTTACTGCAGAAAAAAGCCAACACTGTAATCGCCAGGGCCGGTATTGTTCCTCAGACTAGTGTGATAGAGGCGGCTCGCTCGCTCGGAGTTGTGGGGCCTGAGAAATCCGGAACTATTTGGACCTTCATCGGTGTCGGATTCTTCATTGCTTTGATTATCGGATTTGTTCGCGCTATCTTCTTTGAGCGCATCGAGAACACCCGCGAATTGAAAGCATATACTAGAATGCCATTGCTGGGCGGAGTTCCTAACTATCAGGATGTCGACCTTGATCCAATTGTAATTACCAGCAACCCTCGATCCAACGTAAGTGAGGCATTCCGTTCGGTTCGAACCAACCTGCAGTATATCTTGCCTGACGAAGGCCCGAAGATTATTCTGGTAACCTCCTTGCATCCGGGGGAAGGTAAAACCTTTGTGTCAGTCAACCTTTCGTCGGTACTTGCCAAAGCCTCGAAAAGAGTGCTCATTCTTGACTTTGACATGCACAAACCGAAAGTGCACAAGTCGCTGCGTATGGAGAATGTTAGTGGTATCTCCTCTTTCCTCATTGGTAAAACCGAATACCGTCAAAGTATAGCTCCCACACAAGTTGAGAACCTTGATGTTATTACCGCCGGTCCGGTTCCTCCCAATGCCTCCGAACTTGTGCTGAATGCTCGAGTTGATCGACTTCTTAAAGAAGTCACTGAACAATACGACTTCGTCATCATTGATACACCCCCATTATTGCTTATCAGCGACTCTCTTGTCCTGTTGAATAAGGTTGATTTGGGAATATTTGTTCTCAACACGGAGAAAGCCACCAAGTCAGGTATTCGTCACCTCGAAGACATTCTACTGATGAATAACCTCAAGAAGAATGCATTGATTCTTAACAATATCAAACAGAAGCGCTGGAAGTATTATTACGGAAAGTATGCTTATCGTTATGGATATGGTTACGGATACGGATACGGATACGGCAATACGTATGGAGGTTACATGTATGGTAACAACTACTACACGGAAGACTCCTCAACCAAAACCAAGAGAAGGAAGAAGTAATAGGAAAGATCATTCTCAAAAGCATGTCAAATGGTATCATTAATAATCACAACATACAATTATGCTCAGTATGTGGAGAGAGCCATTCGCAGTGCACTCGATCAAAGTCTACCCGAAAACCAATTCGAAGTAATTGTCGTTAACGACCATTCCACAGATGGAACAGAGCAAATACTCGAAAATTACGTAAATGATGTTCGGATTTTCAATCTTGAGCAGAACCTTGGATTAGCAGGAGCACGCAACTTTGGTATTAAAAAAGCCAAAGGGCAATTCATCATATTTCTCGACGCCGACGACTACTTGCATAAGGAAACACTGAGAATGCAGAAGGTTTTCTTGGAGGAAAATAACAGCCTAGATGCGGTTTCGATTGACTATTATCTAGTAGATGAGCGCGGCAAACATATTGAGCATGTCAGCGCTGCTGCAAAGCCTATTGCTTGTGGGATTATGTTTCGAAAGGACTTCTTATACAACATCGGCCTTTACGATGAAGGCTTTCGCGCTCGCGAAGAAGAGGATCTTCGCATACGATGGAATGAAAAGTACAACATTTACAACATCATTCTACCGCTCTACCGCTACCGCATGCACGAGAATAACCTGACGAAGAATGCAGGGGAAATGGACAAGCACCTTGAAATGCTGCAAACAAAACATGGCCGATGAATCGCTTTATCGAGGGAAATACCATCTATTTGCGCGCCATCGAGATGCACGATGGAACGGAACGCTACTTGTCTTGGCTCAATGACGAAGAGGTAACCCGTGGACTCGCTTCCGGAGCATATCCCAGTACGCTCGATGATTTGAAAAAGTACATCCAGCAAATCACCTCTTCCAAAAATGCAGTCATGTTTGCGATTTGTGACAAAGCAAATAATGTGCACATCGGTAACATCAAACTAGACAACTTTGATTGGGTGAACAGAACCTGTGAGTTGGGACTGCTACTGGGTGATCGCACTTACTGGGGCAAAGGTATTGGCACCGAAGTAATGAGGCTAACGCTCACATATGCTTTCAACCAATTGAATCTGCGCAAAGTGTTGCTTGCAGTTTATGCCAACAACCCGTCGGCAATAAAACTTTATGAGAAAGTTGGCTTCAAAAACGAAGGCTGCCTCAGATCACAGATTTTTGTGAAAGGTGAATACATCGACAAGCACTACATGGGCATTTTCAGCAACGAGCTTCAATGAATATTTGCATCATACAAGCGCGCATGGGCTCTACCCGATTACCAGGGAAGGTATTGCGTAATGTGCACGGAAAGACAATTCTCCAGCATGTTGTAGATCGTTTGAATCCATCTAAAAAAATTCAGAAAATCATCGTTGCCACTACCACGAACTCTGAAGATGATGCTATTGAAGAATTTTGCAATTCAAAAAACATCTCCATTTACAGAGGTAGTGATTGGGATGTTCTCAGTCGGTTCACAGAGGCCGCAGCAAAATATGGTGCAGTAAGCGGAGACGCTATTATTCGCATTTGCTGCGATAATCCTATTCATTCCTGGAAGGTGGTAGATTTCGTGATAGATCAATTTCGTCGTTATAAAGTCGACTATTTCTCTAACAGCAATCAGGAACCAAATTATCTGGAAGACGGTTTTGATGTGGAGGTTGTTACTTATGATGCGCTGGTTGATGCCTCAATCAACGCAAAACTGCTCAGCGAGCGCGAGCACGTCATGCCCTACATCAAAAATTCGAAACAATTCAAATTGGGCTGGAGAAAAGCCAATGATGCCTATACCTTCAAACTATCGGTCGATACAGATAATGATTTGCGCTTAGCGGAGCAGATTTTTCGGGAACTTGAAAACACTCCTGATTTCGGTATTAACGATGTTGTTCACCTTCTCAGCAACAAGCCGGAACTTTTGGAAATCAATCGTGAGAGCGAAATTAATTCAGGGTATAAAAAGTCGATACGAGAAGATCGAATGATTAAATAGTTTCACAGGATGACGGATGCAGTAACCAAACGAATATCAAATTTCAAGCTCAGTGACGAGTATCGAAATACCATTCACGATCTCATACCAGGAGGAGCGCACACCTATTCAAAGGGTGACGATCAATTTCCTATATTATCGCCTGCAGCTATAACCCATGGGAAAGGATGCCGGGTGTGGGATCTGGATGGCAACGAATATATTGAGTGCTTGGGAGGCCTTGCCTCCATCAGTTTAGGACATGCATATGAACCGGTTGTAGAGCGGGTTACGGAAGAGCTCAAGAAAGGCAATAATTTCAGTCGTCCTTCCATAATTGAACGTGAAGTAGCCGAGCGTTTTTTGGCCAATGTGCCGGGGCATGACATGATCAAATTTGCTAAAAACGGCTCTGTGGTTACTACGGCAGCAGTCAAACTCGCACGAGCATTCACCGGAAGGAAAATCGTTGCGCGTCCAATTGATCACCCTTTCTATTCCTATGATGACTGGTTTATTGGTAGCACCGATGTTAAAAACGGAATCCCAAATGACATTTCTGCATTAACGGTTACCTATACTTCCGACAACCCACAATCACTAATCGATTTATTCAACCAATATCCAAATGAAATCGCCTGTGTCATTTCGGAGCCTGAAAAATTCAATGTGCTTCCGGAAAACTACTTAAGCGATGCTATAGAACTCGCCCACAAACACGGTGCACTTTGGATAATGGATGAAATGATTACCGGATACAAGACAGCTTATCCGGGTTCCATGAAAAAGTACAACGTCGTGCCGGATATGACTACCTGGGGCAAAGGGATAGCAAATGGATTTTCTTTTTGTTGCCTTACCGGTAAAAAAGAAGTTCTAGAATTGGGTGGAATTAGAAAGACTGGAAGTGAGAAACTTTTCTTAGTCAGTACTACTCATGGTGGTGAAACCTGCAGCATCGCCGCAGCAATTGCAACCATGGATGAGTTTGAAAGGAACCCGGTGATTGAGCATAACCAGAGCATGGGACAGAGATTCATTGATGGTAGCAAAGCAATCTTTTCAAAACATGGTCTATCGAATCACATTCGTAACATGCAGTTCAACTGGCATGCTTCTCTAGGCTATTTCGATGCAGAAGGGAATAACTCATTTGGTCTTCGTACGCTTTTTCATCAGGAATTAATATCACGAGGCGTGTTGTTCCAAGGAGTTTTCTGTCCGCACTATTCTCATAGCGAAATCGATGTCGACTACATACTCCATGCTATGGATGAATCATGCGAAGTATTCAAAAAAGCACTCGAAGATGGCTTTGAGCATTACTTAGTGGGTGAACCTATTAAGCCGGTTTTCAGAAAGTATATTTAATGCAGTTCAATTCTATTCAGTCTTCTCTGCTGCATTTCATTCGGTTTTTATGCAGCCAGGCTGTTCTGATTGCCCATCTCATTGTATTGTTAGGCTGGGAGTATCGCACGCTTATCAGTATGGCGAGTTATGCCGTGATGCTCTTCTTTATACTCTCCGGTTTGCTGATTACAAACAGTCTTCTGGAACGTAGGACTTCAGACCCCCGTTATGGTTTTTCTGCTTTTTTTCGTGACCGATTTATTAGAATTTACCCGCCATTTCTGGCTGCTCTCATTCTCACTTTCACGCTTGACATGATAGCTTTTGAATATACGGAACAGAGCTACTCACTGAAGCAGTACTTCTATGATCTCATTGTCAACATTCTTCAACTACAAGAGTTTCCTCCGGCCGTATTCCTGAACGAACATTTCATGATTGAGTTCTTTCGATTCCGCTGTTTAGGATCCAATATTCCGTTATGGACCATCGGTATTGAATGGTGGATTTACATGTTTTTTGGATTCGCGATGTTTTACGTAATACGCTCCACTCGCATTCGCGCCTGGCAAATTGGGGTTTTGTGCTGTCTGGCACTCCCACCCCTTTATTATCTACTTGTTAGCGCCCGGATGGAAAATGGAATAACCCTCTACTGGTTTTTAGGAGTGCTCATTGCCCATGCAATTAGGAAAGAAACACACACAAAAAATTCGGCAGCTTCGTTGTTAGGGTTGATCATTCTCGCGGGGGGCCTAACTCTTTTTCCCAAAATAGGCTACACGAATTCAGCAATTCTGTTTGCCTTAGGACTCACATTGTTCTTAAACGAATCCAAAAAGACCAATGAGCAATATCCTCGTTTGAAGTTTATTAGTAGCACACTTGCGGGCTACTCCTACTCGCTCTACCTCATTCACTACCCGATTATTATTTTCATTATCACTCTATTTCCTGCAGAACCGGACGCCAACTATTTTTTTCAAATCTACCTTTCTGTGAATATTATTGCGTTTGTCTTTGCGCATCTATTCGAAAAGAATTCCCAAAAACTAAAACAGCTCTATGAGAACTACCGACCCCACAGCAATTGATTTCAGAAGAAAATTCGAGTTGACGGATAAAGTGGTCGTCATTAGCGGAGCTTGCGGACTCATCGGTCGTGCCTTCTGTGAGGCAGCAGCTCAATTCGGAGCAACGGTGGTGTGCGCAGATATTGAGGCGGCCAATCCAACGGTTTTGGCTGAATCGCTGAGTGAGCGTCATGGCCGAAGCATGATGGGTTATTCATTAAACGTAGCAAAGAAAGAGGAAGTGACAGCACTCAGGGAGGCCGTCATCAAAACCTATGGCCGCATCGATGGCCTCGTATGCGGACATCAGAATAAATCACACCTCAAGTTTGTTCCCTTCGAGCAAGTATCAGAGGAAAATTGGGACACTGTAGTTGAGATAAATCTGAAGGGCACCTTTCTTCTCTGCCAGGTGATAGGCTCCTATATGGCCGACCAAGGAAAAGGAAGCATCGTAAACATACCCAGTACCTATAGTGTTGTCGCTCCCAATCAGAATTTATACAAAGGCACATCATTGGGGTGCCCAGCCGAATACAGTGCAAGTAAAGGTGGTGTCGACGCTTTATCGCGTTACTTGGCTAGCTACTGGGCCGCGAAAAATGTCCGCGTGAATATGATTACACCGCATGGTGTCTGGAATAATCACGAAGAACAATTCGAAAAAAACTTCGCGCGCTTCTCACCGCTGGAGAGGTTGAGCTACAATCATGAAGTAGCACCCGCCTTGATTTATTTGCTTAGCGATGCCAGCAGTTACGTTACAGGCGATAATATGCTGGTAGAAGGTGGTTGGACCGTTTGGTGAGATTAAGGGTCACTCGTAATTAAGCACCGTTATATGTCCAAATTGATCGATTGCCCTGCCACGGCCATCCTTCACAGTTACGTAATAATTATATACGCCTTCTTGCACCGGACGACCATTCATGCTGCCATCCCATCCTTCCTCGATGGAGTATGTTTCAAAAATCAAATCACCCCAGCGACTAAAAACAACAAGGTAATATTCTTCTACCAATGCAAAGGAGATAGTCGGCTTAAAAACCGGATTGTATCCTCCCAAAACAATTGCATTTGGAATCCATATTATCGGAACCATAGATAAATTAACCTCGTTGGACTGCGAAAAAAATGGTGCTCGAGATCCATCACCTTCTTCTATTGCCTCGATTAGATAAAAGAAATCGCCATCGGTTTTAACCAGCTCAGATACATCATCCTCATAAAACAAACTAGCTCCTCCATTCACCTCTTCTATCAGTTCGTAAGGAGCATCCTTCATACGACGATAGATGTTGTAATGATCGACGCCTTCGACCCAATCGCCATAAGGACTCCAAGCAAGCACATTTACTAAGCGCTCCTGATTTGCTTCTCCGTTCAACAAAATGGTTGTAGACACATTCGAGGTATCTACTATCAATCCACATGAATTGTAAACTAAAATGCGATAGCTATAGTAAAACACATCGGTAGCAAGCAAGTAATCGATGAAGACTATCTCTGCAACGGCGCTTGCATCTTGAACTACAACCTCCTGCCACGACTGTGTGACTCGCTCTAAACGCTGCAATTCATATCGAAAACTGAGTTCTGTTGGACTAACCCCTAGTGTTATCTGAACCGAATCTGCATTTAGCACTGTTGCCGACTGAATCTCCACGTACGATGGTGCTGCGTAATCATTTACATAGGTGTCCTGAAAATTGCTGAATGCACGATAGCCAGTGATTGTGTCGACTGCTTCAATTCTATAGATATTGAATCCACCAAACTGCAGCGCGAAGTCGTCATAGTTCAGCGTAGTTACGGTGTCGATGGGTGTCATGTTAACCGCCGTATAATCGTCGGTTAAACCAAAAGCTTCATAGACGATGTAATAACTTGGACTATTCGCCCAGCTCTGATAAGCTGACCACTCAATACTCACTGCATTGTCGCAAACCTCATACTCCTGGACCTCTAGGAATGATGAAAGATAACATGTAGTGGTGTCTGTATTACCACATTGATCGTATGCCGCTATCGCATACTGAACGGCTCCTTGAGAAGACTGATTGCTTGCAAATACGTCAATAAATTCCCACGGTTCCTCTTCAATTTCGAAAATCGGTGTGGTATTAGAACCTTGGCAGCGGTATACCAGGTAACCCAAAGCATCGGGTGAGGCACTAGGCAACCAACTGATAATTCCGTAACCATTGGCATCCACTTCCACACTTGTTACCACCACAGAATTCGGGAATACGCTGTCTCTGAAGAGGTCTCCATCGATGTTACTTACAAACTCGCAGCCATCGGGCGTAACCAATCGAATTCTGAAATTCATGGACACCGGTGTGCAATTGTATACGTAGTGAAGGTATTCATTCACTCCAAAGCTCACCGTTGTCAGCAACTGCCAGTTACCGGAAGGATAATCTGTCCAAATCTGATATTGTAAATTCTCGGCAGAAATCCCAACCGGCAATAACGGCTCCGTCCATTCAAGGAATGCTGCACTATCGCAGTTACTACAACTATTTTGAGCGGGCTCTGCCTCCAGATAAATCGTTGAAAGAGTATCGGATGGAACCGAGAAAAAACCACCGGCACCGTCGCTATACCACGACTGCACGAAATAGAAATAGCTGTTACTAAGAGCCTGGTTAGAAATGTGCGTAAAACTGGATAGTTCTATTGGTGCCAGGTTGTTGCCAATGGAAGTAAAACTCAAGTCAGGGGAAATACTGTACAATACCTCATAGTGACTGAAGTTAGATGCCCCTGTTAACGGTGGTGTCCAATTGACCGTGACACTACCGAATTCATCTACCTGCAAGCAGTTAATGATGGCTTCTT
>JBIKSC010000054.1:0-12552 GCA_044348775.1 Flavobacteriales bacterium
GTATTCCGAGAAGAAGAGTTTTGTGCAAGGGGCGTTTGCCAAGCAATCAAATACCGTTAGCTCGATAGAGTTGAGCGACAGTTCTAAGCAAGTAGTTGCAGATGCAGAAGAAAGCTCGTCGCCTACCGACACACCTGAAATGTCTCCTTGATAAGAGATACCGGAAATGCTGTAAGTGCCTGCCGGTAATCCTTGTGTGAAAATCTCTGTCCCGGTATTGACAACGAAACCTGAAGCATCTGTCAGAACATAGAGGTATGTATCATCGAGTGACGTACTGTTATTGCTCAGGACTATGGGCGCGCTTGCCGAGTTGCAGAGTTGCGAGCTGCCTGTTGCTAGCGAAATGGTTCCGCCGATGCAACCACTGCAAGGCGCAATTTGAATATCGATGTTATTCTCGCTTATGGATACGCAGTTACCTGCCGTGATACCGCTGATGTTTTGCCCGGAAAGTGTCGTTGTTGAATCTAGAGATCCATTGTAATAGATGCTATACACGCGATATTGTCCAATGGAGAATCCCGCGAAATCGTAACTCAAATCGTTCGTCAATGCTATGATCACATCATTGTTATCGGTCACGACAAACGACTGTTGGTCACCATAACCCCAATCGCTAGTGTACCAATTCAAAATCGAGGATGCATCTGTATCGCAGTATATGCCTGAATCGTTTGTGAAGATGCTATCGGCTAAACATTGGGGTTGATTCCAAGTGCCAGGTGTAACTTCCTGAAGCAGAAAAGGGCTAAAAAGGAAGGGTTGGCCTCCATCAGGAACACGCGACAAAGAGATGTCGGGCAAGTTTTGTTGGAAAGTCTCATCGAGCTGAGCGTATCCGGGCACAGTCACGTTCAGGCCGAGAGCTGCTATAAGTTGAGTGTCTGTAGGGTCGCCTGTCTCATAAACAGCTGCTTCAATGAGATTAACTGTTGTGGGTGCTGTCCCGTCCGGAAAATCAGTGTCGTTGCCAATGTAAAGTCCAACGCCATCGGCGCCATTCGAAATGGTAGCATCCGGGATTATAAAGTCAACGTTGGTTGTTGCCGCGCTTCCAATTACAAAGAAACCATTCTCATCCAAGCTATATCCATCTAAATCGAATGCTGCATAACTATCATCGGTGTCTCCTTCGAAAAGTACAATCACAAGTCCATCGAGCGATGCTCCCGGAGTGCCATACAACTCGATAAATTCGGCCGTGTCGCCACCACCCGGATTGTCAATGTTTAATTCATTAAACACAACATACGGGCAATCCAAAATCTGAATGGTTATCGTGTTTTGTGACCACTCAAAGCAAGTGGTGGCACTTATTGTTGCAATACTGTCGAATTGTATCAATTCCCCCGTAATCGATATCCCGCGCATCGAATAGGTTCCGGCATTTAATACGGAAGCATCGTAACTCGCGCTAAACGTGTCAACCACAGCCCCGTTGGCGTCGGAAATGACATACAAATAGAAGTCTTCGGTTGATGTAGAGCTGTTGTTGGGCAGAATAACGGGGGCAGAACTGCTGCAATAACTGCTTCCGTTGCCGATGTTAGCGCTAATGACTCCGCCAATACAACCCGAGCAAGGCACGATTTGAATGGCAATCGCATTCTCTGAAATGCTCACGCAACTGCCTGCTAGAATCCCACTCAAAGGCATTTCATTGTTGATGGTGCTGTCAACCAAAGTGCCGTTATACATGACGTTATAAAGAAAATAATCCCCATTGGCATAGCTGGAGAAATCGAGCACGCCCGAGGTGCTTGTAGCTCTTATGATTGAATTGATATCTGTTACAACAAAGAGCTGACCTTCGCCGAAGGAAACTGTGTCTGCTCCAATGACGATGAGTGATTCTGCTGATCCGGAACACAGGCTGATTGCAGATGTTCCATCTAGTAAGGTTATATCTCCCGCAAGGCACTGAGGCACATTAAAAGTGCCGGGCGTAATTTCCTGAAGTGTCCAAGAGCCGAAATCAAACGCACTGCCGCCATCTGGTGTGCGGGAAATCGATACGTCGGCGCCCGCTTGCTGTGCCGTCTCATCGAGTTGTATGTAGCCCGGTACTGCTGCGTTTAATCCTAATGAGGATATAAGTGCAGCATCTGTTTGATCGCCTGTGCCATAAACAGCTGCGTCCACAATATTCAGAGTAGTGGGGAGAGTATCGATAGGAAAATCTGAAGCATCTCCCTCATACAAAGCAATGCCATCAGCACCATTGGAGATAGTTGCATTGGGTATTACATAGTCCACATTCGCAGCAGCAGCATTGCCGATTACGAAGAAGCCATTATTGTCAAGGAAATATCCATCGAGGTCAAAAGCTTGATAGCTTAAATCGGTTGACCCCTCGAATAACACAAGTACTAAACCATCGAGCGAGGCGCCGGGTGTGCCGTAGAGCTCAACGAATTCAGCGTCATCAGCACCTCCGGGATTATCTACGTTGAATTCGTTGAAGACTATGCTAGGTGTATTCTGGGCAATTCCAAAAAATGCCCAAGCCACAGCCATTGTGGTTAAAAAGGTTTTCATTGCAAGTTTTATCTATTACTCACTGTGAATACAACTCAAAGTTTAATTTCCTTGGTTGCAGAATTAATTTTATGCAAAGGTCGATGCGCTAACTGCATATTTGCAGCAAACAATTTGTGAAAAATGAAATCGCTTTTTCTTATTGCAGCCGCGTTGCTTGTAATTCTGTCAACGGATGCTCAAACCTTATCCAACATCGAGGCTGCTGAATTCGATCCAATTAACCACCGCTTTCTGGTGAGTAATGGCAGTAATGTCATGGAGGTAAACTCAGCTGGTCAGGCTATCGGTGAAATTGGCGGCGGCACCCCTCAATCTTCGTATGGCATGGAAGTAATTGGAAACACACTTTTCACCATTGTGGGTTCAGCGGTTAAGGCGTATGATCTTACCTCGGGTAGCCAACTCTCTTCCATTACGATTGCAGGTGCAGATTTCTTGAATGGCATGGCTTCAGATGGTGTTAATCGTGTTTGGGTTACAGACTTCGGCTTAAGCAAAATTCACGAAATCGATTATTCTGACTTGCAGAATCCTGCCTACTCAACTGTGGTGAACAATACAGGAGTAACACCCAATGGAATCTGTTACGATGAGGCTAATAATCGCCTTGTTTTCGTTGCTTGGAGCGGCACTAGCTCCGATATTACCGGTGTTTCACTCTCCGACTACAGCCTCACAACACTTGTCGCTAATGCATCACTCAACAGTATTGATGGTATTGATAACGATAATTATGGCAACTACTTCCTGGCATCTTGGAGCCCCCAGCGAATTACGAAGTATAACTCTGACTTTACGATTAGCGAGACAATAACTGTTGCCGGCGGCCTCAACAACGCGGCTGATATCGCCTACGCTGAAGAAATTGACACACTCATCATCCCTAATTCCGGTAATGAAACCGTGAGATTTGTCGGTTTTCAGCCAGTCAATGCCGTGAGCGAATCGAACCTTGAGGGAATGGAACCTTCCTGTTTTCCCAATCCGATTCAATCCGAGTCTGTAATTTCCTTCTTTAACAAGTTCGCCGGTGAAGTGCGCATTGAAGCAATCGATATGCAGGGTAAAACTGCGTTGGTGCTGATAGAAGAACAGTTTCCCAAATCGTTGCAGCGCGTCGTGATTGGCGATGTACCGCTGCCGGCAGGAAAATATTTTTGGCGAATCCAAACAGCCGGTGAAATTCTAACCGTGCCGTTTTTCAAGCCATAGTCTATTGAAACTGCAGTTCGAACAGCCTGCGGTAGAGACCATTGTGAGCAAGCAGTTCTTGATGAGAGCCTGATTCGGCTATTCTCCCTTTATCGATTACGTAGATGGTATCAGCCCTTTGAACGGTCGATAATCGGTGGGCTATCACAATACTCGTGCGATTGCTGGTGATGCGCTCTGTTGCTTGCTGTATGAGTATTTCTGATTCTGTATCGACACTCGATGTAGCTTCGTCGAGCACAAGTATTGCCGGGTTGCGAACATAGGCTCTCACAAAGGAGATCAACTGTCGTTGACCAACACTCAGCATTCCGCCTCGCTCACGAACGTTATAATGATAGCCTTCAGGAAGTCGCTCAATAAAATCGTGCGCGCCGATTTCTTTACTCGCAGCCAGAACGGCTTCGAAAGTTATACTCTCATCGCGAAGGGTTATGTTGTTTAGAATGCTATCGTTGAATAGAAATACATCCTGAGAGACAAGCGCTACATGCTTTCGAAGTGAATCGACTTGAATCGACTTGATATCGGTTGAGTCAATTAGAATTTTCCCATCTTGGAAATCGTAATATCGGTTAATCAAGCCTGCGATACTGCTTTTGCCGGCCCCGGTGGCTCCTACAAAAGCTACCATACTTCCTGATGGTATATCTAAACTGATGTCTTTCAATACAGGCTGACCTTCTACATATGCGAAATCAACATTTTCGAATGTAATGTTACCGCTTAGGGCAGTCGCATCTATGGTGCCTGTGTCTTGCTGTTCCGCATGGGTGTCGAGTAGCTTGAATACACGCTCAGCATTCACAACTCCCATCTGCAGAACATTGAAGTTATCGGCCATTTGCCGGATAGGCCGATACATCATGGTGATGAAAGTGGAGAATTCCAGCAAAAGACCGGGTGTCATTTCACCACTGAGTGAACCCCTTAGCCCCCACCAAATCATGAGCGAAACACTTCCTGCGCTCAGCAATTCTACTGCAGGAAAAAATATAGAATACGCCCAGATGCCTCGAATATGCGCATCGCGATGTTCTCGATTTATTTGGCGAAAGCGTTCTTCTTCTTGATTTTCCCTGTTGAATATTTGTACGATATGCATCCCGCTCACATGCTCTTGTATGAAGACATTGATGCGCGCCACTTGATCTCTTACATCGTTGAATGAGCTCTTTACGGCCTGCTGAAATAGGCGAGTGGCATAGAACAAAAGAGGAATAGGTATGAGTATAATCAATGTCATTTTCCAGTCGAGCCAGAACATGAAGCCAATGATGAAAATAAGTTTGAGTAAGTCGCGAAAAATATCCAGTATGCCTGCAGAGAACACGTCTGCAATGCCATCAACATCTGAGATAACACGTGTTACTACCTGACCAACCGGTGTTTTATCGAAATAGCTCAATTTAAACTTTACAACGTGAGCATAGATTTCAGAGCGTAAGTCGAAGGTGATTGACTGGGCTACACGATTGGCTAATTGTGTTTGAACATACTGAATGAGAGCCTCAAATAACAGCATGGCAATAAATGCTATACCGATTTGCATAACGCGATGACTATCTCCCGCGGGCACTGCTTCATCTAGAATGGAGCGCATTTGCTCCGGCCTCACCCAAACGACTCCTGCCAGCGCAAGCACTAGAATCATAGTCATAAAAAAAGGCAGCCTGTAGGGCTTGCCTCTTTTGTAGAGTCTTAGAAATATGGCAAAATCAAATGCCTTGCCGCTGCTTTTGCCCAATGGTTATTTCTTAAAGGTAAAGCTGTCCATGATTTTAAGCGCTGTTTCGTCCCATTGCTCGAATGACTTTTGCTCCGCGGTAAATGTGAGCGAGTATGACTTCTCATTCTCAAACCAAATATATTGGCGAATCGCAAGAGGGAATTCACTCATAAGTCCGGCATAGGTCATGACATAACAATCCTTATTTCCTTTCTTATCCTTTCTGTTTTCGCGGATGATTGCCTTTTGATAAAAGAATGGAATGTCTCGTGTAACTTCCTGAGCGTAGCTGTCAAGCGTTTTATTCAATCCCGGTAATGGAAGTATTGTTAAGTTAATGAAGTCGTTGTAGATGTCTTCCTCGTCAGTGAAAGGAGATGAAATAAGGAAGTCCATACCGGAGTTACCACTCACGTCCACCGTCCAATCGGCTGGATGGCTAATGGTGTAATCTCCTCGATCCAATAATTTCCATTCCGCTGAGCGTGTAGTATCACTTTCGGTGACTCCTGAAAATAGAGTGCTGATGACAATTAGAATACTGGTTAACATGTTCGGTAAATATTAGGAATGAACGGCAAATATGCATGAAAATATCGCTGACATTTTCAAAAGAATGTTACTACAGAGCGAATTTTACTTCTCTATTTCCCGAATCTTCTCTTCGGCATAACGAATCTTCGTGAGATGCAGGCCCTGCGCAGGAACACTCTCTCCGGCCTGCGTGCGTTTACCGCCTTCAATAATTTGAGTGAATTGATCCAGCGATAGCTTGCCTCGTCCCACTTCAAGTAAAGTCCCAACCACTGCTCTTACCATGTTTCGAAGAAAACGGTCGGCTGTAATATGAAACACAAGCTTGTACCCATCTTGTATCCACTCGGCGCGACGCAAATCGCATAAAGTGGTTTTTTGCCCTCCACCGCTTTTGCAAAACGCTGCAAAGTCCTTGTAATTAAGAAGGGTTTTTGCAGCCTCGTTCATTTTTTCCACGTCGAGTGGCCAAGGGTAAAAGGTGGAAAATCGCTGAATGAAGGGATCTCTCTTTTGGTGAATATGGTACTCATAGCTCCTTTCATTGGCATCAAACCGAGCATGTGCAAGGTAATCCACTTGCCATAACCCAAATAGTCCGATGTCTTTAGGTAGCATCAGATTGAGCTTGAATAATAGTTCTTCCTTATTCAAAATTGGATTTTCCGCATTGAAATGCAAATAGAAATCACGGGCATGAACACCGGCATCTGTTCTGCCACAACCTACCGATACAACTTTTTCCTGGCGGAGCAATTTGCGCAGGGCGCTTTCTATCTCCTCCTGAATCGAATGGCCATTCAATTGCCGCTGCCAACCATGATAGTTCGTGCCATCGTAAGAGATATGCAGAAAGTACCGCTTCCACATCGGGCGATTTTCTTCTAACGTCAAATTGCTTTCGTTCATCATACAAAAAATTGATCTTCAAAACCAACAAGGTATAGCTTTTCTTGAGCTCGTGTAAACGCCGTGTAAAACCACCTGTTAAGCTCAACACCTGTCATTTCGTCGGTTATATATCCTTGATCTACAAATACACAGGGCCATTGCCCTCCCTGTGCTTTGTGGCATGTTATAGCATACGAAAATTTAACCTGAAGGGCGTTGTAATAGGGGTCGCTTTTTACGGCCTTTTGCAGCATTCGTGTATCAGTAATCTCCGGATAATCTTCTGCAATCATGCGGGCAAGAGCTTGCCTTTCTTCAATTGGTAACGATGCATGATTGTCCCAAATCGTGTTACATAACAGCAAGGTTTCAAATTCGGGCATGTCCGGATAATCAGGCATGCGAACACTGGCTCGGCAGAATCTGAACTTATCGCGATCTTCAAACTTCATGACCCGTTTTATTTCAATCGTATCGCCATTGGCGATGAAACCTGCTGTGAACTCTGGGCTTTTCAGCCAGTAATAGTTGTTTTTAAGCACCATCATGCGGTCACCCGCGTTGATCTCTTCCTCCAACCATAAAATGCGATTCCGAATTTGCTGATTAAAGAGGTTCGCGCGTTTGTTGCTGCGAGTTATGACAATCATATCGTCCTTGCCATATTTCGCATAGGCGTTTTCCAGATAATCCTGAAGGTCGCTTCCAATTCGTTCTATGTCTTTGTAATCCGATATCTGAAGTTCGGGCAACTCTTTCTTATCATGAATAATAAGTTGTCGAATGGACGTTGCATTGCGAAGAATACCCGAACCTTCTTGCTGACGAATTACTTCGTTCAACTCGACTTCCGCAATGTTTAGATAGTATTGGTTTTTCAAATGCTCCAGTTGCAATGCCGGACTTTCACTACTTCCTACCGGAGGCAATTGCGCTGTATCACCTATCAAGAGCAACTTACATCCTTCGCCACTGTATACGTGGCTTATAAGGTCGTCCAACAAATCGTTGAATGGTTCTTGTTGTGCGTGACCTATCATAGAGGCTTCGTCAACAATAAATAGGGTGTCGGTCAGCTCATTTTCTTTCAACTCAAAAACACCTTCTCCGGTACGCATTTGTTTGGAGTAATAAATATGTCTGTGTATCGTACCTGCGCTTCGGCTTGAATAGTTTGCCAGGACTCGCGCGGCCCGCCCTGTTGGCGCCAGCAAAACATAACGTATTTTCAATTGCTCGATAACCTCAACCAGCACACTTACACTGGTTGTTTTACCGGTACCGGCATAACCTTTTAAAAGCAATGCACAACGAGGCTTGTCGGATGATGCAAACCGCGAAAAGGCATGGAAAAACCGACGTTGGCCCTCTGTTGGTTCAAACTGAAATGCCTCTTGCAAAGCACGCTCTAGTTCCAATGATTGAATATGTTTTTCGACTGAACCGCTCAAGTTGATTGCATTTTGTGGCACAAAGAAAACACATCCGTCTATCTGTGCTTAGCTTCGCTGCGGAATATGATATGCCATGGTAGTATTTGATCCTGAATTGGCCGCGCGCATGAAAATGCCGAAGGAGCTGCTCGACAAAGCTTCCGAGCTGCACTTGGCTATGCATATTGGCCAACAGCACGTTTATGCCGCTCTCTACGATTTTTCATCGTCATTATGCTTATGGAATGTTCATTCTGAGGTGCCCACGGGTATTTCCGTTTTCAAGTTTATTTATCAAAGAAATTGGATTGAAGCAGTTTTTCGCCGCTGCTCCGTTACCTTCGATAGTGATTGCTATGCTTTAATACCAGCGTCATTATTTGACCCTCTTGCATGCAATGAATATATTGAAATGCAGCATGGAGTAACTACAGATCAAACCGGCTTTATTGAACTGCCAGAGGCAGATGCTGTAGTCTGCTTCGAACTGCCTGTGTGGCAGTTTGAACTGTTAAAGTGTTTTCCTAATGCGCGTGTTTTGCCACTTAGCGCTTTGCTAACAAGAGTAGTTGCTCCCAAAGGACAATCCTCATCGGCAGATTTTCTGGTGGCATATTCCTCAGCTTCGGTAACTATTACGGCTGTGAAAAATAAAGCGCTCCTTTTACTTGTAACTCACGAAGCAAGAACCGAGGAAGATGTGCTATACCACCTTTCTAACGCAGCGATGCGCTTGCAAATCGACCTCGACAATTGTTCACTGCAATTGCTCGATATGAGCGGTCGGGATGAATTATTGGCGTTGCTTCAGCGATACACTAAGCATGCTGTTGCATTGGCTGCGGTCAATACAAATGGTGGATGTTTAGCAACCCAACTTCACTACCTATGCGCATAATTTCCGGTACACTGAAGGGGCGTTCAATAGATGTTCCTCGCAACTTCAAGGGAAGGCCTACGACCGATTTTGCGCGCGAGGGTCTCTTTAATATTCTGAATAATCGAACTGAGTGGGAAACCATGAAGGTGCTTGATCTTTTTGCCGGAACCGGAGCATTTTCGTTGGAATGCTTCTCCCGAGGTACACAGGAAATTTTAGCCATCGATTTGCAGCCATTGCATGTAAGATTCATCAATGAGAATTTTCGAAAGTTTGATGCTACAAATGCGCATGCCATAAAGCAGGATGTTTTTAAATGGATTCCATCGAATACAGAGAAGTTTGATCTGGTTTTTGCTGACCCGCCTTATGACCTCCCCGGCCTAATCAGATTGCCCAAACTAATCATGGAAAGCGATATGCTTAAACCGGAAGGCTTACTGATTGTGGAACACGGAAAGCGAACACACTTTTCCGATGAGCACGGTTTCTTTCAGGAAAAAACGTATAGCAACGTTACATTCAGCTTCTTCAGGAACTGATTGCTTTTTACTTTACGTTTGTGTGCATGAAAAAAGTAGCTGTCTTTCCGGGCTCATTCGACCCCATTACAAAAGGGCACGAAGAGATTGTGTCCCGAGCCGCGGCCGTGTTTGATGAAGTAATCATCGCCATTGGGAGAAATACATCGAAGTCAGCTTTGTTTTCTGAAGAGAAACGCTTGATGTGGATTAAAAACACTTTTGAGAGTTTTCCGAATGTTAGAACTGAAGTCTTTGAGGGATTAACAGTCGATTTCTGCAAGAAGAATGAGGCTCGACATATCATAAGAGGCTTGAGAAATGCAGGTGATTTCGAATACGAAATTGCTATTGCAGCTATGAATAGAGCCATGTGGGATGAAGTGGATACCGTTTTTCTTGCTGCAGATCCGCGTTACATAGCGTTAAGCAGCACCATTGTTCGAGAGATAATTAAAAATAAAGGCGACGTTTCTCAGTTCCTGCCTGATGGAGTTCAAGTTTATGGCTAGTCGATTTCTTTTATGGCTGTTTTTGTTGATGCCGTGCTTTTACTTGGCGCAGCCAACGAGAGTGTTGGGTTTGGCTAAAGGGTATGAGGGCAGAAAACTCATTGTTGTCGCACTCCAAGATGAACTTTCCGCAAAAAGGCAAATGCTCGCGCAATGCGATGTGGCGGACGATGGTCGTTTCGATGTGACTTTTCAACTGCCAACAACGGCGCGGGTTTATGTGCACATTCAGCGGGTCGAAGCACCGCTATATGCTCAACCGGGTAAGACCTATTCAGTTGTTTTTCCTGAGGTTTCTAATGCTGACTATAAGCGTTTTGATAATACCGAGGTGGATTTGATTTTTGAGAATTTACCTGTAGAGGATGTAAATCTGGTCATCCGAAAGTTTAATGCTGACTTTGCCGCGTTCATATCAGAGCATTTCTACGATTTTGCAACGGATGAGTACAGGGGCTCTCCGGAATACCTGCGATATGCGGGTAATCGAAAGGAGAACGTTGATTTGTATTCGAGAAAGTCAGATGTTGATACACTCCAGCGCACTCTCGAAAAGGGCTTCAATCGATGGGTAAAGCACTTCGAAGATTCGGTTTCCAATTCTGCTCATCTTTCGAGCGACTCTGTTTTTACAAAGGCATACCAGCGATTTTCTATGGCTGAACTTCATCTGTTGTCAGGCATGAATCGCAAACAATTTTATGAATTGTATTTTATGTCAGAAAAACTGCTCCTCCAAAACCCGGCATATGCAGCTTGCTTTAGCTTGTTTACAAGAAACATTCTGACTGGCCAGAATGCTGCCGTGCAAGCCGATATTGTTCGGGCTGTGAATATCGATCGCGATTTGAATCGCTTGAGCCAGTCCCTGAGTTCGGAATGTGGGCTTCAATCTGAGCGGCTTCGGCAACTTGCTGCATTGAACGCTTTGAAGGATGTCTACAACAACAAGTCATTCGATAAGGCGTCCATTGATATTTTGCTTGGAAAGGTTACAACCAGCGATACACTGATTGACAACGTGGCTGAAGCATTGCTCTATGAGTTGAAGCGCTGCAAGGCAGGATGGCCCATTCGCGATTTTGTTTTTACAGATGAAACCCAAGATAAATGGAACCTCGAAAATGCGGATGGACTCCCTGTTTACCTGTTGTTTTTTGCATCATGGAGTCCGTCATCGCTGAAGGAAATTCTAGTCATTGAACGATGGCAGGAAAAATACCGTGGTCGTATACAGTTTGTAGCAGTTTGCATGGACGATGACTACCGCAGTTATCGAAAATACCTGGAAGAAAATCTTAAACTACCGGTTAAGCTTGTTTACGGTAATGCAGTTCCCTTGGTGCATGAAAAGTTCAGAATTAAAGCAATACCGCATCAAGTAATGCTTGATTCAGCAGGTGTTGTTGTTGCAGACGTTTGTCCCCTTCCCTCGGATCCTTTCTTTGAGTCTTTTGTAAATCGTATTTTGGTTGCTGTACCGGCCGACAGGCAAGGACCTAAAACCTGGCGAGACAATTAAAGAATGTGGCTAAGACTGGTTACGCCCGGATAGCGTTCAGAAATGAAACCTTCGCCTAACATAAACCCGCAGGGCCTGCCTAGATTGAGCGCCTTTCCATAAAGGAAATCGAAGAATTCCTCACCGGATATTGGGGTTTTGGGTTCAGCGGATGCCGGATTATAGAATTGACTCGAATAACATTTCAATACAGCTGCTTTCTTGTCCCAAAATGAAGTTATGTCAACGACAAAGGAGGGCTCAAGAAAGTAATCCTGAATGTACATGAAAACGGAACGAGGCCTCCAGGGTTCTTGTTGCTCACCTTGGTATTGTGTCTCTATTTTACGTAAACCCGAATAATAACATGCCTCACGCACTAGTTGCGAAGCACGGGCGTGGTCCGGATGGCGATCGCGGGGTGAGTTAACCAAAACAATTTGTGGCCGGTATTTCCTGATTTTTTCAATTACCTTCAATCGATGTGTCTCATCGTTCGTGAAAAAACAGTCTCGGAATTCCAAGTTTTCACGAATGGACAGCCCCATCAGTGTTGCGGCCTCCTTTGACTCTTGCTGCCGGGTTTCTTTATTACCTCTACTTCCTAGTTCGCCATTGGTTAAGTCAATGATTCCTAGTTTTTTACCCTCCTCTGCGGATCGAATGAGAGTACCGGCACAGCTAATCTCCACATCATCGGGATGTGCTCCAAAAGCCAGAATGTCCAAGGTGATTTTAGTCATAACAGATGTGAATGGAGGCAAATGTACTGCGAACCTCCGTTTGCATTACATT
>JBIKSC010000284.1:0-3446 GCA_044348775.1 Flavobacteriales bacterium
TGTGGGTATGCTACTCTCTTCGCCAGCAGGTAATGATTTGCTATTTGACGAATCCCTTTGCGAACAAGGCCGCAACTTCGCCAATAAAATCTGGAATGCTTTCCGTTTGGTAAAAGGGTGGGAAGAAAAGATTGACAGCAATCTGAGCCAATCGCCCGCCGCTAAAACAGCGATAGAATGGATGCGAAGTAAATTCAACCACACACTTGCATCCTTAAACGACGACTATGAAAAATTCCGCATCAATGAAGCGTTGATGACGACATATAAGTTGGTTTGGGATGACTTCTGCGCGTGGTACCTTGAAATGGTAAAACCACCTTATGGTCAGGGCATGGATGCTGCAACCTATGAGGCGTCCGTTGATATTCTCGAGGATTTACTCAGTGTTTTGCATCCTTTCATGCCATTCCTTTCCGAAGAAATATGGCATTATTTAAAGCCACGTTCCGAAGGAAGTTCGATTTGCGTTGGGCAATGGCCAAAAGTTGGAGAAGTCGACAATCACATTCTATCTTCATTTGACAAAATGTCGGAGGTTGTAATTGGTATTCGTAATCTTCGTAAAGAAAAAAATATTCCGAATAAAGAATCAATAGAACTGATTATACGCGCTAACCAAGAGCCTGACAAAGCATTCGATGCGGTTGTAAAGCACCTGTGCAACATTCAATCAACTACCTATAGTTCCGATAAACCAACCGGCTGCTTCTCATTCGTAACCGCATCGGCAGAATACTTTATTCCGTTCACTGAGCAAATCGACGTAGAAGCTGAGAAACAAAAAATCGAAGCGGAATTGAATTACGTTAGAGGGTTCTTGAAGTCGGTGGAAGCAAAGTTGAGCAATGAGCGTTTCGTGAATAATGCGCCACCTGCTGTGTTGGACAGTGAAAGAAAAAAGCAGAGCGACTCTTTGGCAAAAATTCAAATGATGGAAGAACAACTGAAGACCCTTAATTAAAGAGGCATCGTAAACTCGAAGGTTGTTCCTTTACCCAATTCGGAGAAAAACCGGATAGAACCACCTATGCGGTTAACCAACTTTTTTACGGTGGCAAGTCCAATTCCATTTCCGCGTTTGCCAAATCGATCAGATGAAGAAGCTGTCTCAAAAAGCTCGAAAAGCTTATCGTGGAAACGGCTATCGATGCCGGCACCATTATCGGCAACAACTACACGATAACCTTCCTTATTCTCTTCAATTTCTACCCTTACGATTGTTTTGGATTTATCGCTATACTTAATAGCGTTACCTACTAGGTTGAGCAAGACCTGCAACAAAACAGGGCCATGAGTATTAATTGCATCCGGTTGAATAAAAAACTGAAACTCCACAGCGGAATCGCCACCGAACAAGTTCATTACCTGCGAAATCAACTCCTCTCTTTTGATCGGTGAAGCCATTGCCTGGTAGGCACTATCCAAGCGGTAGTAATCAAGAAGACCGTTAATGAGTGAGGAAAGCTGTTGAGATGAGCCCCGAATTGCATTGAGCATGCAAACACCTTCTTGCTGAAGCATTTCGCTATGACTATCAATGAGGACATCGGTCAGGGAAGAAATTCCATTCAAAGGGGACTTCAAATCATGCGCTGCGATAAACGCAAATTGCTCAAGCTCACGATTCTTCTCCTCCAGGTTACCAAGCGTTCTCTCCAACGCCATTTTACTGCGTCGAAGCTCTAGCAAAACCATCACTTGTTCTGCCAAAGCATTGAGTGCATTAAGCTGACTTTCTGTTAAAGTCTTAGGCTCACTATCCAAAACGCAGAGTGTTCCCAATGACAATCCATCTTCATTGACAAGTGGTACGCCAGCGTAAAAGGCCAAATGCGGATCTCCTGTTACCAGGGGATTATCATGAAAACGATTATCCAATCGCGCATCCGGAACGACAAGAGTTTTTCGGGGTTCATGAATAGCGTGGGCACAAAACGCAAACTCGCGAGCTGTCTCAGACACATCCAAGCCTACACGCGCCTTGAACCATTGTCTGTCCTCATCAACCAGTGAAATGAGAGACATTTTACAGCCACAAATTTGAGACGCAATAGCAGTTAGTTGATCGTACTCCTTCTCTGATAACGTATCTAGAACCCCATAGCTTCGTAAAGCTTTGATGCGTTCTGATTCGTTATGTGGTTTCCCCGGAATAATCATAGTTTCAACAATCGCGGTTTTTTCAAAAGTAGACTATTCCACCATGCTTCAACTTGACAATTATCAATAAAAAAAGGGCCGCAATTGCAGCCCTTTTCCTATAATAAAATTCGATTAGTCTACCATCAACTTGAGTGTGCGTGAGTGGCCATCCGAATGCAAGGAAATCAAATAAGCACCAGTCGCCAAATCTCTTGTATCGATGTTGATGCGCTGCGCTCCGGGTGCAGACGCACGCGGCTTCCAGCTGCTGATAACACGACCACTAAGATCCGTCAATGCGATATTCAGATTTTCTGCACCGCGATCAACATAAGTGAGCACTGTGTTGTCATCGGCCGGATTAGGATAAACCATAGCTCCGAAGAAGTCTGCGTCCTGTTCGTTCAAACCAACCGTTCCGGACATATTGATATCATCAATGAACAGATTGTTTGGGAACTCACCGGCACGGAAGTTAAACTTCATTCTGAAACCTTCAGTAAGGTAAGTATTCGGAATAGTGAATGATTCTTCTCTCCACTGAGTTGAATTGCTGGGGAAGAAAGGAATACTCACACTACCAGCTGTAACTAAATCCAACCCGCTCAAACTTACACGTGGTATAGTTGACCAAGTTTGTCCGCAGTCATTCGAAATGAAAACCTCAAACACATCCGAAATTCCAGCGAGATCCGTGCTCTGCGTGGCGTATGCATATTTGAAAGATACGGCAGCTCCGGAAACCAAATCCAAATTGCATGACGGCGTAACCAACTCGTCAAAGTCATATCCACCCTCATCAATATTCGTTACCGACATATCGTATGCGTTCAGATAAGCACTGTTGTTATTGGAGAAGCCTGCCTGTGTTGTTCGGTCCCAAACAGAAACGTTACTATCAAAATTACCTGGGACATAAAAATTCACGAATCCCCAATAATCGTCGAAACCATCTGAAAACAATGGACCACCTGTTTCCGTCCAAGATGGTGCAATTACTACGCATTGCTGCATCGTTTTGGTAGTTGAACCCTGCGCATTAGTAACAGTCAACGTTACTGTCTTTCTACCTTCAGAAGTAAATTCTACTGATGGGTTAGCAGCGCTGCTAGTGGCAGGATTACCATCTTGAAATGTCCATGCATACGTTTCTACTTCACTGTTAGTACTGTTATCAACGAAGTCGATTTCCTCGTTCACACAAGCAAACTTGGTTACAGGATAAAAATCCGCAACTGGAGCACAAGTCAAAGGACTATCGCCCGTGCCTGTAAGCGCTTTATTTGCTTCTGTCCAAAGCG
>JBIKSC010000055.1:0-12489 GCA_044348775.1 Flavobacteriales bacterium
TCGCTGAGGTCATTTACGCAAATCACTCCCGGCTCTTTGGCCGCTGATTTCACCGTCCAGGATATTTCAGGGAATTCTCACAGTCTTTACAGCCAACTTGACTCAGGAAAGACTGTTGTTATTCACTGTTTCGCCGCATGGGACAGCTACGCATGGGAGTATTATGAGCAGCAGGAATTAGAGGCGTTTAATTCGCTTTATGGGACCGCAGGAAATGCCACCGTTGCGGTTTGGCGCATGGAGTGTGAAACTCAAAACACGTTTAGTCAACTGCAAGGCCCCGCTTCTTTAACGGGCAATAATGCTACGGATACGCAAGGCGATTGGCTCTCGCTCTCTTCACTTCCCCTTATTGACGATTCGACCTTAGCGGTTCAATTTGATTTGACATACCTGCCCGTACTTATCATAATTTGCCCTGATCGAGTGGTGCGATTCGCTGATCAATTGTCGGTAGGTAATTTGGCCAATCTTGTATTCCAAAATTCGTGTCCTCCCGTATTACAAGGTTTCGACCCGGCGCTCATATCAGCTACAACTTCTCGAAGTTGCGGAAGCAACACCATCAATGTGCAAGTTGTGCTTAAGAATCTCGGAACCGACACATTGTTTAATGCAGATATCGCTCTAAGCGGTGCAACGCCGTCACAGACTATTTCTTGGGAAGGTCAGCTTACTTCTTACCAGTCTGATACAATCAGTTTGAGCGAATTGGAAATTGTTTTGGATGGTTTCCTTCAACTGGCTATTAATGATGCCAACATCAACACGAGTAATGATTCTTTGAGCGTTCGCTCCAACGTCGGGCTTTCTACCCAACTCATCAAATTGGAACTTGCACTTGATGCCTATCCCGATGAGGTGACCTGGGAAATTCGCGACGATTCAGATTCCATTCTATACAATGGAGGTGGCTACCAGGTCGATTATCAATACGTGAGCAACGTATTTCAATTGCCCGCATCGGGTTGTTACAACTTCTTTCTTCGCGATAACCGTGGCGACGGTCTGCACGGAAGTCAGTATGGAGGTTTCGATGGATTCTGCAAACTCTACAGCATGACGGATTCAACTACGGTGGAAGAGGAAATGTTCCATTACGATGGGTCGTACAATTTTTCGACTATCGACAATTCTCCCGCCTTTCTTCAATACACTTTTGAAGCGGGTTCTGCTATTGGGGTGAATGAACTGGAAAGCAACTGGATTGCATATCCGGTTCCCGCAAGTCATACATTGAATGTTCACACCACCGAAAGCCTAATGGATGCTGATTTTGTGCTATGCGATCTTACGGGCCGGCCGGTCGCTTCGCAGCAGAATTTTAACGGGCAGGGCAAGATTGAATTTGATGTTTCATCGCTTCCCTCCGGTTTTTATATCCTTTCGATGGAATCGAGCCATCGAAGTGAAAACTTTACGATTATTGTTCAACACTAGGAACGTGGTATAAAACTTGAAAATGGCGCGCGCCTAAAATTTAAACCGATGCAAAAAAATCTTTTCTTTTTATTGGCTCTCTTTTTCGGAGTCTTTGCTCATGGTCAAGTGACCTCATTGCCTTCTGTTACTTTAAAGGACTTAGATGGTAAAGATGTTCAAACAGCGAGTCTCTCAAACGACGGTAAGCCAATGCTTATCTGTTTTTGGGCCACCTGGTGCAGCCCATGCAAGAAGGAGTTGAATACCTACGCCGATTACTATGAGGAATGGCAGAAGGAAACCGGCGTGAAAATTTATGCAGTAACAATCGACGATCAGCGCACTGTAAATAGTGTTAAGCCATATGTGAACTCGGTGTCATGGGAGTACGAAATACTGTCGGATGTCAACAAGACATTCTCTCAAGCCATGGGTGTAAATTCACCGCCACACACATTTTTGCTCAACGGAAAGGGTGAAATTGTTTGGCAACATGTCGGGTATACGCCTGGCGACGAAGAAGAGGTGCAAGAGCAACTGATGAAGTTGGCTCATTGAAATTAATTCAAAACCAAAACCAAGAAGTTTGTCGATGAAACGCATTGCGATTGCAGCTCTGGGAGTATTCCAATTTATTGCCGGATGGTCACAGGAACAGTCCAGTAATGGTGATAGCAAAGGACAAATGCATGGCAATGTGCAAGTGTTGTTTCAGAACTACAATCCTGATGAAGCTATAGGCGCCCAAGTGCCGGATGCGAAGGCTGCGATGAACACCTTCGGCAACTTTACCTACACCTATGGTCAGTTCACTGCCGGTGTTCGTTTCGAGTCATATCAAAATGCGATACTCGGCTTTCCGAATCGTTTCAAGGGTTCCGGCATTGGAAGTCGCTATATTCGATACAATGCGGATAATCTGGACATCACAGTTGGAAATTTTTACGAGCAATTTGGTAACGGACTGAGTTTTCGAACCTACTGGGAGCCGAACCTGGGAATCGATAATGCTATGGATGGTGTGCGTATAATCTACAAGCCATTCAAGGGATTAGCACTAAAAGCAGTGTATGGTCAGCAGCGTTATGATTTCGATAGCCGCATCATCAATGGTGCCGGCATTGTGCGTGGTATCGATGGCGAAGTGAGCCTGAACGAGCTTGTGAAGCCTTGGGCAGATAAACCACTGAAGGTTACTCTGGGCGGTAGTTTCGTAAGTAAATACCAATCCGGCGAGACATTCGAGCGAGACTCAACCGTTTTTATATTACCCAATAATGTCGGAGCTACAGGAGGCAGGCTTGGAGTAGTGTACAAGAATTTTCAATTCACAGGTGAGTATGTAACGAAGATTAATGACCCCAATGCCGACAATGGCTACATCTACAAAAAAGGCGAGAGCATTTTCCTGAATGGCGCATTCAGCAAGAAGGGACTCGGTGTTACGGCAAGTGCTAAGTACGTCGACAACATGGCTTTTCGCAGCGACCGTGACGCACTGTTATTTGATGTGCCTATCAACTTCCTGCCGGCAATTACGCGTCAGCATACATACAACCTGGCGGCCACCCTGTATCCTTATGCTACCGTTCTTAATGGTGAGGTTGGTGTAAGCGGAGAGTTATTCTACACATTTAAGAAAGAAAGTAAACTCGGAGGGAAATACGGAACATACATCTCCCTCAATGTAGCCGCCGTCAATAGTTTGGATACTTCGCACGTGGGCGGAATAAGTGAGCTGATCGATGGCTATGTAGTCGATTCACATGGTTTTGGCGATACGAAGTTTGTGCGCGATGTGAATTTCGAATTGCGCAAAAAGATTAATAAAGCTTGGAGTGTCAATTTCATCCACTACTACTTCGAATTCAATACCAAGGTCACCCCGGTTACGCAAGACTTCAAGGGAATTGTTTATGCGAATATCGATGTGCTCGATATCCAGTATAAGTTTAAGCCTAAGCATTCTATAAGAGCCGAACTGCAATCGTTGATTACTGAACAAGACAAGGGTAATTGGGCAACAGCACTGGTAGAATATACCTTTTCACCCCATTGGTCGTTTGCTATAATGGACCAATACAACTATGGAAATTCTGACCCTGAAAAGCGCGTTCACTACCTCTACGGAAACATTGGCTACAGCAAAGGTGCGAGTCGTATCATGGTCGGATATGGTAAGCGCCGTGCCGGAATATTTTGCATTGGCGGCGTTTGCCGAGCTGTGCCTGCGTCGAACGGAATCGAGATTAACTTAACCTCCAGTTTCTAGCATATGAAGTCGAATCGAATCCTCTTATTTCTCGCGGCATTTGGAGTAAGTGTGCTTTTTGTTGCTTGCGACGATGTGGAGCAACCTATCATAGAGTATGGTGTGTATCGCAGTGACTTGTACGGAACTCCACCGACGTTTGAGCCCTTGGGTGTTCCCAAGCAAAAGGTTTTACTCGAGGATTTTACCGGTCATGATTGTGGAAACTGTCCCGACGGCCATTTGCGCGCAGCTGAATTGATAGAAACGTATGATGAGGATGTTGCGGTGGTGTCTATTCACGCGGGTACGCTGGCGGCTCCGTTTCCTCCTAACTTTCCTGAAGATTGGACAACGCCCGAAGGAGCTTATTATTTGCTCACACAAGTAGGTCAAGACATCATGCCGAATGGTCGTGTCAATCGAAGACCGGGAGCATCCACCATTTTTTTACCTGACGAATGGGCTGGGCAGGTTGCAGAGGCTATGGATGAACAACCTTGGGTGAATATGCAGGTAAAGGCCGATTATCGAGCAACCAATAATCACTGGAATGTGCATGTCTTTTCAGAGTGGCTCCAGAATGCTTCGGGTAATTATAAACTTGTTGTAATGCTTGCTGAGTCGGGAATCGTCGCTCCACAGCTGTTTTATGGAAATGATCCTGAGTATATCGCAGAGTATCATCATGAGCACATGCTGCGAACCACGGGTACAGGCGCAACCGGTTTGACAGTATTTACCAATCCTTCCGCAGGCACGACAGATGTGGATAGTTACACCTTCGCCTGGAATGGCGAATGGGTTCCTGATAGCTGTGAGGTGATTGCTTTTTTGACTGAGGGCGATAACGGTCGTGTATTGAATGTTGCAAAAACTAAACTCGTTCAGTAAAATGGTTCGCTGTGCAATTATTGTCTTCCTGCTTATTCCTTTTTTGGCCAATGCACAGCGAGAGGAGGGGACATCGAAGCGGAATTTCAAAGGTGGTATTGTAGCAGGAGGAGTTACTTCACAAATCAGCGGCGATGGATTAGGGGGGTGGGATAAATTCGGTATGACTGCAGGTGCGTGGGTGAATGTTCCTTTTTCGGAAAGAGCTTCTGCCACTATGAGCATGAAGTACATCAACAAAGGAAGCCGCACGAAACTGGATACAATTACTTACAATACGTTCGCTTACCATCTGAATTACATCGAGGTTCCCATTTGGTTTTCCTATGCGCCATCGAAAAGAGAGCCCGATCGGTTGGTAATCAATTTTGGACCATATGCCAGCTATCTATTAAACCAAAAGATTGTCTCGAATGGATTTGACAACGAAGTCAATCCTCCGTTTGAAAACCTTGACATAGGTTTGGAACTGGGCGTTTCGTTTTGGATTACACCTAAGTTCAGCGTGAACTTAATGTCATCATCGTCCGTGTTACCTACACGCCCAAATCCCGCTCAGGTCAATCCACTGAGCTACTATGAAAAAGGAAACTACAATCAAACGCTGCAACTGCTCATAGCAAAAGGTTTTTAGCGTTTACTCCTTTTTGAAATAGTCAAAGCGAGTTTGCTCCACGAGTTGCTTCATGGTTGCGTATTCATTTTTCATGCAACTATCAATCAGCTCGACGCCTTTTTCCACTTGTTTTCTGCAGTTGCTAATCGCATTCGTTGAGTTGCTGCCGTTTTCGTATTCACTGATGGAATACATCACAGTGTAAAGCTGATTGATCAACGTGTATGAATCATCTTGAATTCCTTTCAAATCTTCCTTCCCAAAATAGAATTCATTGATAGGGGCAATTTTCTTTTGGAGAGAATCGATCGCACCATTGACTTTTTTCTTCGTACTGTCGTCGGCGTAAGTGAGCGCATCCTTAATAAGTCCGATTGATTTTTCTGCCGCACGAATGCGTGCATATTCTTTCTCCGCTTTCTCTGCAAGCGATGCTGCCTCTTTCCAGCGCGACACGAAACCATCATGTTCATTGTCGCTCCAAAATAGTCCGGGCTGCAGGCCAATGTCTACCGAGGTGCTATCTTTCACAGAGTTGTATGAATAGATTATTTTGTAGGTGCCAGGCGCCACCATGGGACCATTCCCTTCCTGCTCTGCATCCTTTTTGGGCTCTTCTTTTGATGGGAATCGAACTCCTTTCGTTTCGAAATTCCAGTATACAACATTCAAACCTGTGTCGGGCTCATGCTTAAGTGTGCGAATAGTGTCGCCAAGAGCAGATAGAATGTGAATGGTCACTTTTTCATCTTTTCCTTTCTTGTCTTTTTTCTTTTCGTCAGCACTTTCGGCCTCTACCTTCTTGGTCTTTTCTTTCTTTGAGTCTGCTTTTTTCTTCTCATCTTTCTTCTCGGTTTCTGCATTCTCTTTTTTCTCGGGAGTGTGCCAATAACTCAATGCTGCACGTGTGCTTTTATTCTCGCCCGCAAAGTAAAAGTCGGCCGGGAATCGTTCACCTGCCGGTTGTTTCCATGCGCTTATGATGGCGTCCGGAGAAGGCAATGCCATCATTGATTTCTCAAATGCTGCAGCTCCTTCACGGGCATACTTGCGCAGCGGTTCAATATTATCGAGCACATAAATAGCTCTCCCGAATGTGCCGATAATCAGGTCACCTTCACGCGGATGAATTTTTAAATCTTGAGTTGCAACATTCGGATAGTCGTAAGTCCAATGCATCCATTGCGCTCCATTGTCAAACGAAACATAGAGCCCGTGTTCCGTGCCCAAGAATACAAGTTTGGGTTCTTCTAAATCTTGCACAACGCTCAGGCAATGGCCATTCACCTGCAATACGTTTGCTTTATTCAACCATGACTTGCCGTAGTCCGTCGTGTAAAACAGATACGGCTTTGTGTCACCTTGACGGTAATTGTTTACAACCACCCAGGCTTCTCCGGCTCGGGCACCTAGGGTTATTTGAGGCACCCAAGCTGCCTTGGGAAATTCTTTGATGGAGGCTGTAAGATTCGTCCATGTTTTTCCGCCATCACGCGTGAGTTGAACATGGCCGTCGTCTGTTCCTACCCACAGCTCACCTTGATGCAGTGGACTTGCGGTGATGCATAAAATTGTACAATGATTTTCGGCGTTGGTTACATCGGGAGTAATTCCACCGGTGATGTTTTGATCTTTCAGTTTGAGTGAATCGTTGGTAGTGAGATCAGGAGAGATAATTTCCCAACTCAAACCATGGTTTTTCGAGTAATGCACATATTGCGATCCGAAGTAAAGAGCGTCATTATTGAAGGGGTCTTTTCCGATAGCTGCATTCCAGTTGAAGCGAAGTTTTTTTCCTTCCGAATGCACGGGCTTGATGTATACTGAATTTCCTGTTTGCGTGTCGATGTAATTCACTTCACCGCCTTGAGACATGGCATAAGCAAATCGACCATTGCCGGGTTTGGGGAGCACATCGAAGCCATCACCAAACAAAAGTTCCTGCCAGTCAGCTGATCGAATGCCTCCGCCATGAAACACATACCCCGGGCCTTTCCAAGAGCCGTTGTCCTGCATTCCTCCGTAAATGTTGTACGGTGTTTCCATATCGACATCGATATGATAGAATTGACCAAGGGGCAGGTTGTTGATGAAGGTCCAGTTTTTACCGCCATCGCGACTGATGTTTAAACCGCCGTCATTTCCTTCAATCATGTAACGCGCATCCCGAGGGTTCCACCAAAACGCATGGTGATCAGGATGAACGCCGTAGTAGGGGAGGAGAGTAGTCCAGGTTTTTCCTCCGTCGATACTTTCACTCACGGTGCTATGCAAGTAGATCAAATGATTTTCATTGATTGGATCTACATACATTTCATGATAATAGAATGGTCGATCGCCGACACCTTTTTCGGTCACCAACTGCCAGTTCCATCCGCCATCATTGGAGCGGTATAGTCCTGTTTTGGCACATTCAATTAATGCATAAACAACCTTGCTATTGCTGGGTGAAAAGGCCAATCCAATTCGACCGAGTTCGCCTTCGGGTAACCCGTTTTTATCGGTGAGTTTTGTCCAGGTCGTTCCGCCGTCAACTGTAATATGCAGCCCACTTCCTTTTCCGCCGGATGTGAAATGATAAGGCTTGCGCTGGTATTGATACATGGCAGCAAGCAGACGATTCGAATTGTGCGGATCCATCACCAGATCGGCACAACCAACGGTATCATTCACAAATAGAATGTTTTGCCAAGTGGTACCACCATCATTGGTTTTATATACGCCGCGATCTTTCGAAGGCTGCCAGGCATTTCCATGTGCTCCTGCAAAAACGACGTTCGAGTTGCGTGAGTCGACTATGACGCGATGAATCGTAGTTGTTTTTTCTAGGCCCATGCATTGCCAATGTTCTCCTGCATCGAGACTTCGGTAAATTCCTGCACCGTTGGTTTGCGAGTTACGCGGATTTCCTTCGCCGGTGCCGGCCCAGATCACATCATGGTTGGACGGGTCAATTTCCACTGAGCCGATACTCAACACTTCTTGATCATCGAAAATGGGTGTCCAGGTCATACCGGCACTCTCGCTTTTCCAAAGTCCACCGCTGGCAGTTCCCACGTAGATGAGATTGTCATTCAGCGGGTCCACATCAATCGCCGTAACCCTGCCACTCATAACAGAAGGACCAATGCTGCGCATATTCATATTCTTGAAGCCTTCCGGAACCTTGAGTGAGTTGGAAGTTTGTTGGGCATGACTCTGGTTGTGCAGGAGTGCCGATACTAGCATGAAAGCTAAGACTGTAAATGGGCGCATAGTTTATTCGAATGGTTCAAATGTAATTGCTGCGCTGTTGCACTTCATGGTAGATTATTGCTGTTTTTCGATTTTCTTTGTTCGCACAATGTCTCAGCAACGACCCACGACCCAACTCAGTCAATTCGATAACTCCTGGTATCAGCCGGGAGGTCGCTTGCGCCGGGTCCTATGGTATATCGTACATGAGCTTTTCATCTGCTCCGGACATCCGATCAGTGCTGTGCGTGTGGCATTGCTTCGAATGTTTGGCGCTAGAATCGGCAATGGCGTTGTCATCAAACCGCGCGTTCGAATTAAGTATCCCTGGAAGTTGAAGGTGGGTGATCACACCTGGATAGGAGAAGATGTTTGGATAGACAACTTGGGTGAAGTGAAAATTGGAGCCAACTGTTGTCTCTCTCAAGGTGCTATGCTGCTATGCGGCAACCACGATTATAAGCGCAGAACGTTTGACCTTCTGGTTGGCGACATCACTCTCGAGGATGGTGCTTGGATAGGCGCAAAGGCTGTGGTTTGCCCGGGTGTTATATGTCATAGTCATAGTATACTGGCAGTTGGGAGTGTGGCAAGCGCTCCACTAGAGGCCTATGGAATCTATCGCGGTAATCCCGCAGTGAAGGTCAAGGAAAGAATGATGCAAGCATGAAGGTCTCTATCATTACTATAACCTACAACAGTGCCGAAACGATTGAGGACACGATCCAATCGGTTCTTTCACAAGATTATCCCAACGTAGAGTATATCATCGTTGACGGTGCTTCCAAAGACAGCACATTGGAAATTGTGGAGCGCTACAGGAGTTCAATTTCAAAAATTATTTCGGAGCGCGATAAGGGCATCTATGACGCCATGAATAAAGGTGTGACGTTGGCTACGGGTGATGTAATTGGCATTTTAAATAGCGACGACTTTTATGCTGATAGCAAGGTCGTAAGCGATATCGTTCGAACCATGCAGTCAGCAAATAGCGATGCGTGTTATGCCGATTTGGTCTACGTGGATCGCGAGGAAACAAGCAAGGTGATTCGCTCTTGGAAATCGGGTGAATATCGTCACGGTGACTTTCTTCGCGGCTGGATGCCACCTCACCCCACATTCTTTGTGAAGCGCTCCTGGTATGAAAGGCATGGCCTTTATTCTATGGAGCTGAAATCTGCCGCCGACTATGAATTGATGTTGCGGTTCATTCACAAGCATGGAGTGAGTATGGCCTATTTGCCAAGAGTAATCACCAAGATGCGCGCAGGTGGACAAAGCAACGTTACAATAAAGAATAGATGGAAGGCAAATAAGGAAGATCGGCTTGCATGGAAAATGAATGGTTTGCAACCTGGTTTCTTGACCTTGATACGCAAACCTCTTTCCAAGTTGATACAATACTTACCTGGAAGGAGGCATTAAGTAGGGCATAAAAAAAGGCAGCTCGAAAACTGCCTTTTCAATATCTAGTTATTCTGTGTTCTGTTAGAATTTAGCTCTCGAGCGACGCACGGTAGCTCGGTTTTTAACCCAGCTATACTTGCTCTTGTAGAACTTTGAGCGACCACGAACAATCTTGGTAATCACGAGCTGCGTAGTAACATAATTGTCTTTACGAGCCAGTGGGTTGGAAGGGTCATGCAGACCTCGAGTCGATTGAAACGCGTCGGGTGTAGTTTCATTTTGAGGCTGATAACGGAAGTCGTTCAGCGACATAATCGGGAAAATATCCTCATAAATAGGGTTTCCTTCTTCTAGTCGCAACAAGGCGTTTTGATCAGTCAGCAACTCTTGATAGGTTTGTGATTGAAGTGCCAATGCTAAATCATAGGTAGAGGCATCATCAGGAGCTGGTTTATTGTAGTAGGTAGAAACATCGTCCAAATAGTCAGAGAATGTTTTTCTCCAGCAAATCTCCCAGCCAATACGCCATGATTTGTTGAAAGTGAAATACATTCCTATCCCCATTGGAATTGCTAATCCGAAATTGCTGTAAGTAGAGCCTTCCGTTCTGTAGGGGCGTAAACTATACCAAGTGTCGGTGACGTATTCGCCCGGCACTAGAGTCGCAGTATCACCTCCTAAGCTGTATGCAAGTTCTTTTTCTGCTTCATCATATACGAGGCGCGCCTGAGGATTGCTATAGTAAGCTGCCAGGCCGGCGAATGCAAAGAGTTTGTAATCGGGATTATAAAAACCACGATTGCCGACGTCGTTGTCATACCACAGAGTGAATTCAGCCCGCGCTGATAGTTCGAACATTCGGTTACGGAAATTCAGATTGCGTGTGCGTCGGGGAATATAGCTTGTGTACTGATCGGCATCTTGTATGAGCATGTGGTCTAACGTCCCGCTCACTGCAAAGCGCTTCGAGAATTTATATCGGCCATAAGCTCCCACTGCATATCTAGTTTGGCCCAAGTGCATATCCCAGAAATAATCTCTGCGCTGTTGTTCCTTTCCGCCTATATCACCAAGGTAGTTTGCAGCTCCCAGCCGCACGCCATAATCCCATTGGTATTGGGCCGACACCGAAACTGAGGCAAAGAGCAAAAAAAGCAATAGTATTTTCTTCATGTTGGAATTAATTAAGGCTCTAGCTGCCAAGGCGCTAAGATAGGAGCAAAAACCATTTTCGGAAATAAATTTTACTGGAGATCCTAAGTTTTTTCGGTTCAGGACCTTGGTAACTTTACCCCATCAATTTGTTAACTCAACGTTCTATGCAAACTCCGGTCACAGCCCTTTTTGGTATACAGTATCCCATTATTCAGGCAGGTATGATATGGTGTTCAGGGTGGGAGTTGGCCAGTGCTGTCAGCAATGCCGGAGGACTGGGACTTCTTGGATCCGGATCTATGTACCCCGATGTTCTGAGAGAGCAGATTCGAAAGACAAAGGCTGCAACCGACAAGCCCTTTGGAGTCAATTTGCCATTGCTTTATCCACAGATACAGGACCATATCAATATCCTCCTCGAGGAGGGAGTTCGAATCGTTTTCTCATCGGCGGGTAACCCTAAGACGTATACATCGATTTTTAAGGAGCACGGAATCAAAGTGGTGCATGTGGTGAGCAGTTCAAAGTTTGCTCTGAAGGCTCAGGAGGCCGGCTGTGATGCTGTGGTTGCCGAAGGATTTGAGGCCGGAGGGCACAATGGTCGTGAAGAAACGACTACCTTGTGTTTAGTGCCGGCAGTAGTAGATGCCGTCCGAGTTCCTGTGATTGCAGCCGGTGGCATTCATGATGGTAGAAGCATGGCGGCAGCTCTCGCTCTGGGTGCCGCAGCAGTTCAAGTTGGAAGTCGATTCGTCGCCTCGCATGAGGCATCTGCGCACATCGCCTTTAAAAATACCGTTATTCAAACCTCAGAGGGAGAAACGCAATTAACGCTCAAGGAGTTGACACCGGTTAGACTCGTCAAGAATGAATTTTATAATCGAGTTCAAGCAGCCTATGCAGCAGGGGCTTCCCTTGCAGAACTCTCAGAGTTACTAGGAAGAGGAAGAGCGAAAAAGGGTATGTTTGAAGGAGATCTGGTGGAAGGGGAGTTGGAGATTGGCCAGGCCAGTGCTATGATAAAAGAGATTTTGCCTGCTTCAGCGATTGTTCAAGAGATGATGCGGGAGTGCAGAGCCACAATCAGCGGACTTTCAAGCATGGGTGAATGACACCCACGCTTTTGTTTACTTTCAACATATGGTGTTAGGAAAATTTCCCGATCTTCAGGAATGGGAGCCATACCGCTATGATTTTTGCTTCTGGTCAGATCTGAGAAACAAAGCCCATGCATGCAACCTTAATGCAATTGAATGCGTGTAATAAAAGGTAAATTTTTCCGTTCACGCCGTGCTCAAATTCAAATCGTGCATAAAACAGTAAATACTTGCATTCTTGGTTTATGGATCATCTTGCAGTCGCAGGTCGTCTTGCGCGCTCAGGAAGAAGCCATCATTAACTGCTTGCAGGTAGATGAATTCGGTAGTGTCACGGTCAATTGGACACCACCGTTAACAGGGGCATCTAACTTCAGTCACTATGAGGTATTGTACAGTATTTCCCCTGACTT
>JBIKSC010000285.1:0-3421 GCA_044348775.1 Flavobacteriales bacterium
TGATTGACAACGCCATTATTCAACTGGACGGCCCGGAAGTACCTATTATGGATGGTAGTTCAAAACCCTTCCTGGACGCCATTTTAGCTGCCGGCATCATCGAGCAGAATGCAGAAAGAAAGTACCTCGTTTTAAACGACAACGTCACCTACGAAGACAAGGAAAAAAACATCGAAATGCTCGCCGTACCCACACACGGAGGCGAATTCCGACTGACAGTGATGGTCGACTACAACTCTCCGGTGCTTGGGACTCAGCATGCACATATGTATGAACTTGACCATTTCAATGAAGAAATAGCCAGCTGCAGAACGTTTGTTTTCCTTGGTGAATTGGCTCTGCTTGCGAAAAACGGTCTCATTAAAGGTGGAAGTTTGGACAACGCCATTGTTTTAGCTGAGCGCGTTTACAGCGACACAGAAATAAAAGAAATTCTCAAACAACTCGGGCGTGAAAATCTCGATGTACGAGTAGAAGGAATGGGGGTATTGAATACGGTGAAACTTCAATTCGAAAATGAACCGGCGCGACATAAACTGCTCGATATCGTTGGTGATTTGGCGCTTACAGGACGCTTTATACGAGGACACATACTAGCAGCCCGACCAGGCCATTTCGGTAATGTTGAGTTCGCTAAAATTTTGAAGAACATTGCGAAAAAACAGAAAGACGCACCACCCATATTCGATATTTTCAAAAAGCCGCTATACGACATCAATGATATTACGAAGATGCTCCCGCATCGCTATCCGTTTTTGTTGATCGACAAAATTTTGGAAATGGATGAAACCAGTATCGTAGGTATCAAGAACGTCACCATGAACGAACCTTTCTTCCAAGGACATTTTCCCGGAAACCCTGTAATGCCGGGAGTATTGCAAGTTGAGGCGATGGCGCAGGTGGGCGGTATTTACGCACTTTCTCAAGTGGAAGACCCGGAGAACTACAGCACCTACTTCATGAAAATAGATGGCGTGAAATTCAAGCAGAAAGTACTCCCAGGCGACACCATTATTTTCAAACTGACACTGGAAAGCCCAATCAGAAGAGGATTGGTCAATATGAGAGGCGTTGCATACGTAAATGGCAAGGAGGCTTGTGAAGCAGTCATGCTAGCTCAGGTTGTGCGCGATCGTGTTGCAAAAGAAACTATTCAAGAAGCTACAGCATGAATGTACTAAACCAAATACACCCCGATGCTCGCATCGGAAACAACGTCGAAATAGGAGCGTTTACAACTATTGCCGCAGACGTAGAAATTGGAGAGGGAACCTGGATAGGTCCCAACGTCACCATCATGGACGGTGCGCGTATCGGTAAGCATTGCAAGATTTTTCCGGGTGCCGTTATTTCTGCTATCCCTCAGGATCTCAAATTTGAGGGCGAAGTAACAACCGCAGAAATTGGCGACTACACAACTATCCGCGAATGCTGCACCATCAACCGAGGAACCAAGGACAAATTCAAGACACTAGTTGGAAGCCATTGCCTTCTCATGGCCTATGTTCACATTGCTCATGATGCTACCGTTGGCAACCACTGCGTTATTGCCAACAGCGCCAATATTGCCGGCCATGTCGACATTGAAGACTGGGTTATCATAGAAGGTGTTGTGGCAATACAACAATTTGTTCGAATTGGCCAACACGCATTCATCGCCGGTGGAAGCTTGGTTCGTAAGAACGTGCCTCCCTATGTGAAAGCAGCCAGAGAACCATTGAGCTACGCAGGCGTTAATACGGTTGGCTTGCGCCGCAGAGGTTTCGATAATGAAGTTATTGCCCACATTGAAGATGTCTATCGCATGATGTACGTGCACAACAGCAATATGAGCCTTGCTATGCATGCTGCAGAACTCGAGCTACCAAGCACAGAGCACAAGCAGATCATTCTCGACTTTATTCGGGCGAGCGACAAGGGAATCATACGCGGACCCCAAGGACTCTAGGCAATTGAATGTTCTGCTCGACCATATTTCCAAACGTTACCAAAAGCAATGGATATTTCAAGGAGTATCCTACACCTTTGATTCGGGATCATGCACCGCTGTTTTAGGAAGTAACGGCTCAGGTAAATCAACGCTTCTTCAAATCATTGCAGGTTATGCATCTCCTTCAGAGGGAACGGTGCGTTGGCAAGCTTCTGAAAAGGACATTCAACGACACCATATTTACCGACATGTAGCTATTTGCTCCCCATCCATTCAATTGTGGGATGACTTGACTCTTGATGAGAACTACGCCTTGTTTGTTCAATTCAAACAAATACCAGCAATTTCGAATTCATCCCAATTTGCTCAGACCCTCCAACTCGAAAAGCACCTTCATAAACCATTGAAATCCTTTTCAAGTGGGATGAGGCAGCGGGTTAAATTAGGTCTTGCCATCTTGAGTGATGCGCCACTATTGCTACTTGATGAACCTTGCTCGCACTTGGATGCCAATGCTGTCGAATGGTACCAATCGCTCCTTCACCTGAATACAGCAAACAAAACAGTAATCATTGCCTCTAACTTGGATGAAAGAGAAACGTTTTTGTGCCAAAAACAGTTAGACATCAACTGCTACAAATCCTGAACCTGATGCCCGGGACGTAACAAATCGTTCACGGTTTTCACTGGGTTAAAAGTCGATATGGGGACCTCGACAAAAACAGAATTCCATAGAGCCATGGCACCGTTCCATAACCCAGGCCATTCGAGTGCCTTGAGCACTGCACCTTGCTGAAACTTTTCAGTCACAAAGCCGGATGTGTAGTCAATAAAATCTTCCAGCTGATAATTTTCACCTACCCGGTTTCGAATGCTACAAACGATATCGACCGGATTAAAATGGGTTGCTGACATTAGAATCTTGGCTTGCGCCGCATCCGCCAACTCTACCTGGCTTCGTTCAACAATTTGTTTACTGATGTATCCTCCCTGCATCTTGACCCAAAATGGGCCTCCTCCCGGCTCACCTTCATTACGCACCATACCGCAAACACGAAGTGGTCGGTCAAGCCTGAGCACAGCGTATTGATGCAGCTGTTCACGATTCATTCCTAATGGTAATCCAGGCTGAAACCACGTCTGAATAAACTCCAAGGCCTCGTCAAGTCGTGTATCACCCTTATCCAAACTCGACAGAAAATCAAAAACGCGCGTGCGCAAGTCAACAAGAAGACCACCTAAAATCTGCTTATACAGAACTGTATCAGACAAGCTGCTGCGAACTGTCACATTATCGATATTCTTCATGAAAATCACATCTGCATCGAGCTGCTGTAGGTTATGTATCAGCGCTCCATGTCCGCTTGGGCGAAACATCAAGTTGCCATCTGAATCGCGAAATGGCTCATTGTCTTTGGTAAGAGCTAGGGTATCCGTCGTTGGGTTCTGAGCGCTATATGTCAGTTCAAAATGATCATATTCAAATTGTTT
>JBIKSC010000056.1:0-12413 GCA_044348775.1 Flavobacteriales bacterium
TGTGAATGCCTTGGTTTTTCCAAGAAACAGAATACAATTAAAACAAAGCCAACATGGCTGAATCGAAACGAGTAAAGGCTGAAGAAGCCGAAGAAAAAGACCTCAACATTGTCAATGAGGCAACCTCAGAAACCGCTGAAGGGACAACAACATCATCACCAGAAGAAGAAATCGGAGCGGAAGAACCGCTTGAAATTTTCAGCACTGCCGATGAGCAAATGTACCTCAACGAAAAAGGAGAGTTCAACTGGGATGCTTATGAAGCTGCCGGTGGTTACAACAATGATGAGCGCAAGAAGCTCGACAAAATGTATGAATCTACATTGTCGGTTATTCGCGAGCGTGAAGTTGTAAACGGAACCGTAGTTAGCATCAACAAAAAGGAAGTTGTAGTAAACATCGGTTACAAGTCTGAAGGTGTTGTACCTGCAGGTGAATTCCGTTACAATCCCGACCTGAAGGCCGGTGATTTGGTTCCGGTTTTCATTGAACAGACAGAAGATAAAAACGGACAACTCCACGTGTCTCACAAAACCGCACGCGTATTCAGCGCTTGGGGCAATGTGAACGCTGCTTTGGAAAGCGGTGAAATCATCAAGGGTGAGGTGAAGAGCCGCACAAAGGGTGGTTTGATCGTCGACGTATTTGGTATCGAGGCATTCTTGCCAGGTTCACAAATCGACGTGAAGCCTATCCGCGATTACGATCAGTACGTGGGTAAGATCATGGAGTTGAAAGTGGTGAAAATCAACAACGAATTCAAGAACGTTGTTGTATCGCACAAAGCGCTTATCGAAGCTGAACTCGAAGAGCAGAAGAAGCTCATCATGAGTGGCCTCGAAAAGGGCCAGGTTCTCGAAGGTATCGTGAAGAACATCACTTCATACGGTGTGTTCGTAGACCTTGGTGGCGTAGACGGATTGATTCACATCACAGACCTTTCTTGGGGTCGTGTTACTCATCCGGAAGAGCTTGTGCAGCTTGATTCTAAGATCAACGTGGTTATCCTCGATTTCGATGATGACAAGAAGCGCATTGCTCTTGGTATGAAGCAACTCACGCCGCACCCATGGGATGCTATGGAAGGTACTATGGAAGTAGGCCAGAAGGTGAAAGGTAAAGTTGTTGTTTTGGCTGACTATGGTGCATTCGTAGAAGTAGCTGCCGGCGTAGAAGGATTGATCCACGTGAGCGAAATGTCATGGAGCACGCACTTGCGTTCTGCGCAAGACTTCCTCAAGGTTGGTCAAGAGGTTGAATGTGTTATTTTGAGCGTAGACAAGGATGAGCGTAAACTCTCTTTGGGTATGAAGCAATTGACTCAAGATCCATGGGAAAACATCGAATCACGTTTCGGGGTTACCAGCAAGCACAAAGCGAAAGTTCGCGCATTCACCAACTTCGGTGTGTTCTGCGAATTGGCTGAAGGTATTGATGGTCTCATCCACATCAGCGATCTTTCTTGGAGCAAGAAAATCAAGCACCCAAGCGAATTCTGCCATATCGGCGACGAACTCGAAGTGGTTGTGCTTGAGCTCGATAAGGACAACCGTCGTATCAGCCTTGGTCACAAGCAAATCGAGGAAAACCCATGGGATGTATTCGAAACTGTATTCGAAGAAGGTTCGAAGCACCAGGGAACTATTGTTCGTAAGGAAGGCTCACATGCTATCGTGGCATTGCCATATGGTTTGGAAGGCTTCTGCATGAACAAGAACCTCAAGAAGGAAGACGGTTCAACCGCTAAGGTTGACGATGTGCTCGACTTCATCATAGCTGAGTTCAACAAGAACCAGCGTAAGATTTCTGTGAGCCACACCGGTACATGGAAAGAAGATGAGCCGGGAAGTCCTGAGGCAGCCAAGAAGGCAGCTCCACGTCCTAAGAAGCAGGAAGGAACCGATTCAAATGCGGTGAAAGCTGTGAATGCACAAGTAGAGAAGTCTACTTTGGGTGACCTGAGCGTGCTTGCCAACCTGAAGGAAAAGATGGAAGGTGATAGTACTGAAGAAAGTAAGTAATATTTTATTTCGCGATATGAAAAGCCCCGGGTATTCCCCGGGGCTTTTTTGTGCTCCTCATTCTTAAGGTTTGTCAAACACTTCCGAAAATCATATATTGCAAACGAAGCTAATACTTTGAACATGCAACGAATGATTGTTTTTACCGGTGCAGGAATGAGCGCCGAAAGTGGTATTCCGACTTTTCGTGGTAGCGATGGTTTGTGGGAAAATTATCGCATTGAAGACGTCGCTACTCCCGAGGCATGGGAGCGTGATCCTGAATTGGTCTTGGAGTTTTATAATCAACGGAGAAAAGGAATTCTTTCTGCTAAACCCAATCGTGGACACGAACAAATAGCACAATGGCAAGAACATTTTGATTTGACAGTTATAACACAAAACATCGATGACCTTCATGAACGAGCAGGCAATAAACAAATAGTTCATTTGCACGGCGAAATCCGAAAATCGCGCAGTACGTCTGATTCAAAACTCATTTATGAAATAGACGGTTGGGAACTAAAAACCGGACATGTATGTGCAAAGGGTTCACAATTACGCCCTCATATCGTGTGGTTCGGCGAGGATGTTCCCATGCTGCAAGTCGCTGCAGAAATTATTGAGCAAGCAGATATTTTTATCGTTGTTGGAACTTCACTGCAAGTCTATCCCGCGGCAGGCTTGATACATCATGCCATGCGTGCGAAGCAAAAATTTATTGTAGATCCGGAAGCAGATAACCTAATCTCCAGATCAGGTTGGATTACCATCAATGCAGGGGCAGGCGAGGGGCTGCAAAGGATAGATTCTGACTTCTTGCGATGATTCACTTGAATTGAATTACATTCGCACCCAACCTTTTCCAACGACGTGAAATCTAAGATTAACATTGCTATTGATGGATACTCCTCTTGTGGGAAAAGTACCATTGCCAAGGCAATCGCGCGCGAGCTTAATTATATCTACATCGACTCTGGAGCGATGTACAGAGCCATGACGCTATATGCGCTTCAGCATGGCTACATTGGCAATGACGGAAAGGTAAATGAACCGGCTTTGATAGCCGCGCTGGATTTAGTTATGATCAACTTCCGCTACAATACAGACACCTATCGTTACGAAACGTATCTGAACGGGCAGAACGTTGAGCGTGAAATTAGAACGTTGCAGGTCAGTAATAGCGTTTCCCCCATATCTGCTATCAAAGAGGTTCGTCATAAGTTGGTACGCATGCAAAAACGCATGGCCGAGTCAAAAGGTGTTGTGATGGATGGACGTGATATTGGAACGGTGGTATTGCCCGAGGCTGAACTGAAATTGTTCATGACGGCTGATTCGACAATACGAGCTCAACGACGTTACGAGGAATTGCGGACGATGGGAGTCGAAACATCTCTTGACGATGTTCTCAAGAACATTACCCAACGCGATTTCATAGATACCACTCGCTCGCATGACCCATTGGTGCAGTCACCCGACGCCGTAGTAGTAGACAATTCACATCTTACCCTCGATGAGCAGTTTCAATTTGTAATGACGAAAGTGGCGCAAAAAATTGCAACTACCGTTTAAGAGATAGGTGAGACTTGCAATTACTCACGTTTGAATTACACCGACGTTATAAGCTTTCTCAGCAGGTGAGTTACTCGCCGCTTCGATGCCCATGCTAATCCACTTGCGCGTATCGGCAGGATCGATGATTGCGTCGAGCCATAGACGGGCTGCTGCATAGTAGGGAGATATTTGAGAATCGTATCGATCTTTAATCTTGTTGAAGAGCTCGTCCTCGCGTTCCTTGGTAATCTCTTCTCCTTTGGCTTTGAGCGAGGCCACTTCAATTTGGAGCAACACCTTAGCCGCTTGTGCACCGCCCATTACTGCTACCTGAGCTGTCGGCCAGCCCACAATCAAACGAGGGTCGTAAGCCTTTCCGCACATTGCGTAATTGCCGGCGCCGTAGCTATTGCCCGTAATAATGGTGAACTTGGGAACAACACTGTTGGCCTGGGCGTTCACCATCTTCGCTCCGTCCTTAATAATGCCGGCTTGCTCACTGCGGGAACCCACCATGAAGCCCGTCACGTCCTGTAAAAAGACGAGAGGAATGTTACGCTGATTGCAATTCATGATGAAACGTGCCGACTTATCTGCGCTGTCTGTATAGATCACACCGCCGATTTGCATTCCATCCTTCTTGCTCTTTACCATCAAGCGCTGATTTGCCACAATTCCGACAGCCCAACCGTCAATGCGGGCAGTGCCGCACACGATACTCTTGCCGTAATCAGGTTTGTATTCTTCAAATTCACTGTTATCGACTATGCGTGCGATTATGTCCATCACATTGTATGGCTTCACGCGATCATCGGGCATAATGCCATAGAGCTCTTTCGCTGAAAAACGGGGTGGAGCAGAGGCTATGCGATCAAAACCTGCTGAAGGCGACACTCGCCCCATCTTGTCCATAATATTCTTAATGCGGTTCAACGCATCTTTATCATCCTTTGCTTTGTAATCAGTCACCCCCGAAATCTCACAATGTGTGGAAGCTCCTCCCAAGGTTTCATTGTCGATGTCCTCGCCAATAGCTGCTTTCACAAGGTAAGATCCCGCCAGGAAAATGGTGCCTGTCTTGTCTACAATCATGGCTTCATCACTCATGATGGGTAAGTAGGCACCTCCTGCAACACAACTTCCCATAATGGCTGCTATTTGAGGAATACCGCGACTACTCATAATGGCATTGTTGCGAAAAATGCGTCCGAAGTGCTCCTTGTCAGGAAAAATTTCATCTTGCATGGGAAGATACACACCTGCACTATCCACCAAATAGATAATGGGTAGGCGATTTTCCATGGCAATCTCCTGCGCGCGCAAGTTCTTTTTACCCGTCATGGGGAACCAAGCTCCAGCCTTAACCGTGGCATCATTTGCCACTACCATGCATTGTTTCTTTCGGATATAACCAATGACCACAACCACGCCCGCTGCAGGACAACCACCATGTTCTTTGTACATCTCATCGGCTGCGAATGCGCCAATCTCAATGCGCGGAGCATCGTCATCGAGCAGGAAGTCGATGCGCTCCCTGGCTGTCATCTTTCCCTTCTCATGTTCCTTGGCGATGCGCGACTTTCCGCCACCTTCGTACACCTTGTCGAGCTTGCGTTGCAACGCACCCACAAGCTGCATCATTTTATCTTCGTTCTTGTTGAATTCTAGGTTGTGTTCCATTGTCATTGAATGGTGAGCCGCGAAATTAATGATTACAGATTACGGATTACGAATTACGAATTAATCTGCAATTCGTAATCATCGTATAAGTGTTACTTCCCCCTCCATCACATCAGGGCCCACCAACGAGTTGCCGAGGGCATCCTTGGCAATTAGCAAAAAGAAGTACGTTCCTGCCGGGGCGGGCTCGTTGTCGATCTTTCCGTTCCAGCCATTATTATATTGAGTGGTTTCAAAAATCAATTTTCCCCAGCGGTTGAACACTTGTAAGCTGTAGTTGGCAACACCTTTTCCATCCGGACGAAACACATCATTCAGTCCGTCATTGTTCGGTGTAAAAACATTGGGTACGTTCAAGTTGCCACATTCCGGCACAATAGTGACAGATGATGTTGATTCGCATTCGCCGTTTTGAGCATGAAGGGTATACACCGCAGTCGATGTTGGCATTGCGATAGGGGAGAGCACAGTTGGATCGTCGAGACCTATGGACGGTTCCCAGAAATAGGCCGTTCCGTTGGTGCTTCCCTCCAGTTGAAAGCCTTCATCGCAATCCGCAACTCCTCCCGATCCTGCATCAACCGAAGGTGCATCTTGAAACGTCAAAGAAATCGATGCCGAAGAGCCACAACCAACAACGCTTTCGACACTGACCGTGTAGGTACCCGATTGAGATATGAGGATACTGCTGCCCGATTGTCCATTGCTCCAGCTGAAGTTGCCTGAAGTGCCTGACACCGTCAGCGTTGCGTTATCACCCTCGCATGGATTCTCCGGCGAAGCGATAATGGTCAATGAGGTTCCGGTGTCATCCCCATTCGAATTTCCCGGTGTATAGTTTAATCCATCGGCGAGCCAAACAGCCGGGTCAGCGCAACTTCTATACACGGTTTGTCCGTCATCGGCTGTCGGCACTTGCGCAAACGACGCGGTAGCCGATGCCAATTGGATGGTTTGAGCAAAGCAACCAAACATGGGGTCGGTTGTAAATGTGGGAGTCTGGGCAAACTGCCCACTGCCCCAGTAGATTCCATCTTGAAGTTGCCCTGAAGCGTTAACCAAAGCGAGCTGTTCATTCCCATTGGTTAGAATACCAATTTCACTATCAGCTCCACTGGTACAATTGCAGGTTTCTAAGTCAATTTCGACGGGCACTCCGGAGTTGTCGGAACCAATAACGAGATATCCGCTTGGTTCGATGATCGTGTTACTTGGAAACGTCACGGAAAAATCGCCATCGGTCAAAACGTAGCACCCGATGTTGACCGCAGTGTTGCACGTATTGTGAAGTTCAATCCATTCAGCCGTATTTGGCACACAATTGCCGTCACAGTTACCCGAAGCATTGACCAACACTTCATTAATGATTACGCATTGCGACTGCATTTGACCTACCGCAACTATCATCAGCCCTAGCGCAATTATCCTTACAAACTCAACCATTTTGAAAATGTAGTATTAAATCCAACCCCCAATCTCACTAATAACTAGTCACTAGTCACTAAAACATAATACCCTGCCGTAACGAAAAAATTGCGGAGAAAAGGAATCGCCGTCAATACACCCCATTGAATACGTGGCTTTAATCCAAACTTAGTTTCATAATTCGGATTGATAAAGAAGAGAGTCCTTCTGGCAATGCTAAAGTGTTCGTTGCGGCATATTCGCTCGAAGCGTTCAATGCTTATTCCTGTCTGTTTGATTTCGAGCAAAGCTTCAATTGTTCTTTCACTTTCACCGCCTAGCTTGAGTATGCCTTTGTAAAGCCATACAGGGAGGATATGATAAAAAGGCAGCTTAGAAAGGATTTTATTTTTGGCAATTTGCTGATGACCTCCAAACGGGTTGTACCAAGGCGGAAAACCAAAAAAGAAGACAGCTCCCGGGGCCATAAAACGCTTTACGAATCCCATGAACTTCTCCTGGTTGTGAATGTGCTCGATAACGTCGCGCATTATGATGACATCAAAAAGTCCATCAGCCTCTGTACGGTTGTAGATATCGTCGGCGATGAGCGTGAGACCTTCGCGATGCCCCAACAGTTGGGCTGCGCGCTCAATGCTGGTCTCCGAAATATCCACGCCGGTCACAATGCAACCTGCTTCTATAAAAGGCACCATATTTCCGCCGGTTCCACAGCCAATCTCTAGAACCCGCAGTCCCTTTGTAATAGGCATAACAGCTTCGATGTAAGGCAATACAAACTTGCGTGTCGTAATGGCCTGTTCGTCGAAGTACCGTTGCAGGTTGGTATGACGTTCTTGCATGTCGCGAAAATAGTTCTTCGAGAGGCTTCAAACGGCCGTGTTTAGTAAGTTTTTTGTTCAAAACTCACACTTTAAAAACGCAACTTCATTTCGTATTTTCGCACGCCTTTGAAATCGTCGGCAATAGTCACGAAAACGAAGGTGCTGACCTAATTACAATTCACAGAAAACCAAGTCAAATCCATAAACTATGGCAGAAGGCGAAAAGATAATTCCCATCAACATTGAGGATGAAATGAAAACCGCGTACATCGACTATTCGATGTCGGTTATTGTGAGTAGAGCACTTCCCGATGTGCGCGACGGTATGAAGCCGGTGCACCGCAGGGTATTGTACGGTATGTTGGAACTGGGCGTAATGTCGAACCGTCCCTACAAGAAATCTGCGCGTATCGTGGGTGAGGTATTGGGTAAGTACCACCCGCACGGCGATGGTGCTGTATACGACACCATGGTGCGTATGGCTCAAGACTGGACTCTGCGTTATCCACTGGTTGACGGTCAAGGTAACTATGGTAGTATGGACGGTGACCCACCGGCGGCGATGCGTTATACCGAAGCTCGCTTGCGCAAGATTGCCGAGGAGTTGTTGGAAGATCTTGATAAAGAGACGGTTGATTTCCAGCCCAACTTCGACGACTCGCTGCAAGAGCCGAAGGTAATGCCTGCGAAAGCGCCGAATTTGCTTCTCAACGGGGTAAGTGGTATCGCAGTAGGTATGGCGACCAACATGCCACCTCACAACCTAACCGAAGTGTGTGAAGGTATCATCGCCTATATCGACAACCGAGACATCACCATTGATGAACTCATGAAGTTTATCAAAGCACCTGACTTCCCAACGGGAGGTACGATTTACGGTGTTGAGGGCGTTAAAAGTGCTTACGAAACCGGACGAGGACGTGTGGTAATTCGTGCCAAGCATCAAATCGAAGAAATCGACGGACGTGAATGCATCGTTGTAACTGAAATACCGTATCAAGTCAATAAGGCTGAAATGCAATCGCGCCAGGATGCCCTCATCAAAGAAGGCAAACTGGAAGGCATTTCAGACATTCAAGACCAGTCATCGCGCGAAGGTGTGCGCATTATTTATGAAATAAAGCGCGATGCAATTTCGAATGTTGTATTGAATAATCTGTTTAAGCAATCGTCACTACAAACTTCGTTTTCAATCAATAATGTCGCGCTGGTAAACGGCCGTCCGGAGATTCTGAACCTCAAGCAGATGATTGTGCATTTTGTGGCCCACCGACATGAAGTGGTGGTGCGCAGAACGCAATATGACCTTCGCAAGGCACAGGAGCGTGCCCACATTTTGAAAGGTTTGCTCATTGCCTTGGATCATTTGGATCAGGTAATTGCCATCATTCGTGGAAGTCAAACCCCAGAGGCTGCTCGTGAAGGACTGATGACCAACTTCCAGTTGGACGAAATTCAGTCACGCGCCATACTCGATATGCGTTTGCAGCGATTGACCGGATTGGAGCGTGATAAGATTCGCGAAGAATACGATGAGTTGATGAAGATGATTGCGCGCTACAACGAGATTTTGGGCAGCGAAGAAATTCGCATGGGCATCATCAAAGACGAATTGCGTGAACTGATTGCCAAATTCGGCGATGAGCGTCGTTCGAAAATCGAATACAGCAGTGCAGAACTGAACATTGAAGATATGATACCGGATGAGATGATGGCTATAACCATCACGCACGCCGGCTACATCAAGCGCACTAACCTCGCGGAATACCGCGCGCAAAGCAGGGGAGGAGTCGGTGCAAAAGGCACAACAGCTCGCCAGGAAGACTTTGTGGAGCACATCTTCACAGCCTCGAACCACGACTGGTTGCTCATCTTCACGCAAAAGGGACGTTGTTTCTGGATGCGCGTGTTTGAATTGCCCGAAGGAGCGAAAACTACCAAGGGCCGTGCGATTCAGAATCTGATTCAGATTGAACAAGACGACAAGTTGCTGGCTTATATTCCTGTGAAGGATTTGATGAACCAAGAGTACGTGAATAGCAATTATGTAATTCTATGTACCAAGCAAGGTTTGATTAAGAAGACTTCGCTTGAGGCGTATTCACGTCCACGTTCGAACGGTATCAATGCGATTACCATCGTAGACGGCGATGAATTACTTTCAGCTCAGCTCACCAACGGAAACTGCGAGGTGATTATGGGAACACGCGAAGGAAAGGCCATTCGTTTCAACGAGAAGACCGTTCGCGCCGTAGGCCGCACCGCGCAAGGGGTGAAGGCTGTATCGCTCGACAGCGAAAAGAACGAAGTAATCGGTATGGTATGCGTTGACAATCCGAATACCGACATATTGGTAGTGAGTGAGAAAGGATTCGGCAAGCGCTCAGCGTTGGAGGACTACCGCATCACGAACCGCGGTGGTAAAGGTGTGAAGACCATCAACATTACAGAGAAGACCGGCGATTTGATTGCTATTCTCGGTGTAGACAACGACCACGACTTCATGATCATCAACAAGAGCGGTATCACCATTCGCTTGCGTGTGGAGGATCTTCGTGTGGTAGGTCGCGCCACGCAAGGAGTGAAGCTTATCAATCTTCGCGGCAAAGACGAGATTGCAGCAATTTGCAGCGTGTTAAAAGACGAAGACGATGACACCCCAACTGCAGAAGTCGTGAACGAAGACATGCCAAGTGACGAAACTGAGAGCAACGATGATGCAACCGAAAACGAAGAGCCAAGCGTCGAAGAGTAAAAGCAGTTACCACACTGTTGTCTCTGCGCCTTAGCGGTAAAAACAAAAACGGCACAAAATTTAGAATACACGAGAAACGCTCAACACGGGCGTTTCTCTATTAAACATACAACCACCAACCATGAAAAGAATCCTGATGATTTCAGTAGGGCTTGCAATGGCTCTACAAACAAGTGCTCAAGCTGATGTAACATCTGCTTACAACGCCAACAAGCAAGGCGATTTTGCGAAAGCAGCCGAGTATATCAACAAGGCCATTAATGACCCTAAGGCCGTAACTAAAGAGAAAACATGGCGTTACCGCGGCGATATCTATCTCAGTATTGCAGGCCAGCCCGATTTAGCTGCACAATTTCCGAACGCTGTTCAAACCTGTAAAGATTCATATTTCAAATCAATGGAAATTGACACGAAAAAGGAGTGGATTCAAGAAAACACAGCGGGATTGAGCACACTGCAGGCGCTTGTATTGGAAAGCGCCGGCAAACAATATGCGGGCAATGACTTCTGCGGAGCATCAGGTAATTTTGGAGTAGCGCGCGACATCAGTAACCGTTTTGGAATTATTGACTCGGCGGCCATTTACAACGGCGCTTACTGTGCAGAACGTTGCGGAAAAATGGAAGAAGCTTTGACTGGTTATCAGGAAAGCGCCAAAATCGGATACAACGTGCCTCAAGTGTATGGATCGATTGTGGAGCTGTACAACAAAATGGGCAAAAAGGAAGAAGCTGTGAAAACATTGTCAGATGCCCGCGCCAAGTATCCAAAAGACGCGGATTTACTTCGTGCTGAGGTGAATGTGTATTTGACCGATCAGAAGTACGATCAGGCCTTGGGCTTGTTGAAGGATTTGACAACACAAGACCCTTCTAATGAAATGATTTGGTTCGTTTTGGGTGTAACCAACGAAAAGCTGGGGAAAGTTGCTGAGCAGGAAGCCGCATATTTAAAGGCATTGGAAATCAATCCGAAATACTTTGATGCGTTATTCAACCTGGGAGCGACGTATTACAACCAGGGTGTCGAAAAGTACAAGGAGTGTGACAAAATTCCGCCACGTGAAGCCGCGAAGTACGATGGCTGTGTGGCAGATGCCAACAAGATCTTCGCAAAATCTATTGGCTATTTTGAGACAGCGTATACAGAGCGAACTACAGACAAGGACATTATCAATGCGCTGAAAGAAGCCTATGTGCGGGTTGGCAATATGGAAGGGAAAAAGAAAATGGAAGAAGCGTTGAAAGGATTGTAGGATAATAGGATTGTAGGATACTAGGGGGACGGTGGCCGGTTGGCTGCCGTTTCTTTTTTGTGAAATGGTGAAGTAGTGAAACGGTGAAATGGTAGGCGACAGACATCACTATTTCACCATTTCACTTCTTGACTATTTTACTTTACATAATGTAAATTATGAGTTAAAATATCCCGTAATCGATTGACTTACAAGCGCCATCTGTAATCTGTCACTCGTAATCCGTAATCTCTCATCTATCATCCGTAGCCTTCCCCATGCGAACCAACTCCTCTGCAATCTGCTCCTCCGTAAACGACGCATACAACTTTTCCTCACGCTCCAGAATTTCAGCAAACGGATCCAGACTGAATGCACATCCCATGTAAGTCGTCGGCAAATCATGGTTTATCAAATGATGATCAGCCAAGTGCTTTATGGCGTAATCCCTATCGGTAAACTTTCCGGTCAAATACCTGAACTGATTCTCCGAAATCCTTCGGATAGCTCCAGCTTGAACCCGCCTAGTAGAAGTAAAGCTTTGAATTAACTCAGGTGATGTTATTCCTTCTTTATCAATGATTTGACTCAGGCTCCAAAGGTCTTCCAAGCCCGTATTTAACCCTTGTCCCATGAACGGCAGCATGGCATGCGCAGCGTCGCCCATAATGACCACATTGTCGGCATGATGCCAGTTTTGAGCATTAACAGAACCCAAAAAGCCGCCTTTGGAATGTTTAAGTCGCTCGCGAATGTCGGGCACGGCATCCTTAACGCCGGGAAACAACGCTTCGAAGGTACTGTCATCTTTTTGCACAAGCAATTCGAGCATATGCTCATTCTGATGCACTAAAAACAGGCTAAATCCGCCTTCATGTACCGGAAAGGCACCAATCATGGCCTTCGGACTGTGCCAATAATGGAATTTATCCCGTTCC
>JBIKSC010000287.1:0-3409 GCA_044348775.1 Flavobacteriales bacterium
ATCGCAATGGGCGCTGAATAACCAGGATAAGCAAGAGAAGCCCGACAGTTTATTGACGAACATGCTCGGACCTGATTGTTACGACGTAAAGTGGAAGAAATCGAAATTGCCTGAAAACATCGTTGGAAGCACCAGTGAGCTGGCACCGTTGCAATTGCATACGAGTTTCTACTTCTCAGACTATGTCGATGATAAATGGCGCATTCGTGCGGCAGATGTATTGTTCGACAGCGTGCGCACGGAAGCAAATGCTCCCACATTCCAAAACATTCGTGAGGTGGCCGGGTTACCTGCAGCCGAAGGTTCGCAAGCCAACTTTTCGCAAGTGGGCGATCGTGTGTACTTCAGTCAAGTGAATGGCTATTTCACTCAATTGATGACCGGAAGCTGGGATCAAGATCATATCGTAACAGCGTATGTAATGGATGTGCTCAACGCCGAAGGGACGATTAATACCATGCCTCACATTGCCATGATTGACGGTGTGGAGCATTTGTTTTTTGTTTCCAATCGTGCGGGTGGTGAAGGTGGATTGGACATCTGGTATTCAATCAATGATAACGGATGGAAGAAACCGAAAAACGCCGGGAAGCGCTTGAACAGTGAAGGTGATGAGTTGACACCGTTCTATCGTGACGGTCGTTTGTTTTTTGCCAGCGATTGGCACAACGGTTATGGAGGATTCGACTTGTTTTATGCCAACCGGAAAGGTGAGTCGTTTGACAAGCCTGTGAACATGGGAAAAACATACAACTCTACCTTCAATGAGCTTTCGCCTTCGGTGTCGGTTTCGAAACCTGATGGCCGATGCAACGTCTATTTTGCATCCAATAAGCCTGATAGCCTGGAGTACGAGTCGGCGTGTTGTAACGATTTATACTTGGTGAGTGCCGTGATGGAATGCGGTGAGAAAAAAATCGACACTACAGTCACTGTGTTGAATCGATTAATGAGTGAGTTGCCTGTTGTGTTGTACTTCCACAACGATGAACCCAATCCGAAAACACTCGACACAACCACCACGCTCTCTTACCTGGATGCTTATCAATCCTACATTGCTCTGAAGGATGAATACATCCGTGAGAACGGCAAAGGCCTCGAGGGAGAAATGAAGGATGACAAGGAGCAGATTACAACTGACTTCTTTGAACTGAAGGTAGACAAGGGTGCGCGCGACTTGGGGCGTTTTGCGGATGCGCTGTTGGATGAATTAAACGCGGGCAGAAGTTTCCGCCTGTATGTGCGAGGCTTTGCCAGTCCTCGTGCAAAGTCCGATTACAATTTGAATTTGACCAAACGACGCACTGCTAGTATGGTAAACTTCCTAAAGGCTGATAGCAGTGGCATTTTCCTTCCCTACCTGAATGACGAGGCTGCTAATGGCGCTAGGTTGGAAGTAGTGCTTTTGCCTTTTGGCGAGTTCAAGGCAGACTTAAACGTGAGTGATAATCTGGGTGACGAGCGCAGTTCGATTTACAACAGAGCCGCCTGCATGGAACGTAGAATCGAGATTGAAGAAGTGATTTCAATTGTTCCTACCGTTCGCAAGGCGGTGTTGGAGCTCAGTGAGCCATGCATTGACTTCGGTATTATTCCTCGCACGGGTGGTGTTGAGCATGAGTTTCTGCTGTGCAACAGCGGAAATGCCCCGATGGTAATCGATAGTGTTACAACTGAATGTGGTTGCACCACACCCATGTTGGACAAGAACATTGTGTTGCCCGGTGAGTTTGCCACATTGGTGGTTGGGTTTGATCCGCTATCACGTCAGGGCAAGGATATTAAGGAAGTGTATGTGCACATAGCAGGCGAGAAGCCGCGCGTTATATTGCTCGAGGCAGAGCGACGTAAATAATGGTTTAACCACAGAGGCCTACAGAGAGAGCTTTTTCTGAGCGACTTTATACGTTACCAAGGCTAGCGGATAAACATTCTAAGTAAGTGCAGCATTTAGACTGATGCTTGAGTTACTGCTGTGAACAGATAAGCAATGCTTCAGAAAAAAATCGATCACCTATCTCACTAAAGTAATATGACCGGTAATGGTCATCTCTTCGATGTGTGTTTCTGCTTGTATTTTTAAGATGTAGCTATACACTCCGTCTTGGGCAAAATGAGCGCCTCCATTTATTTCGCCTTTCCATGGAATAAGAGGGTCCGTGCTGCGAAAAACGACTTGTCCCCAACGGTCGAAAATAATCCACTCAAAGTTATCTGCGGATATATCTGACCCCGAAACGAAAATGACATCGTTCAGCTCATCATTGTTGGGGGTAAATGAGTTGGGTACCCATACATGAAACAGATCGTTGATGTCTATGAGACCTTGCACTTCGGAATAGCAGCCGTTGTCATCTGTTACACCAAGTGTTACAGTATACTCATCTCCCGCGTTAGTTGGAAAAGCAAAGCTTGGATTCATCAGTGTACTGATGTCTCCGCCTCCTCCCACACCAAAATCCCATGAATAGGTAAGACTATCACCTTGAGAGTAATTGATGAATTGGACATTCGTGTTCTGCAAATCTGTAGACAACGGTGTGGCGTTCCATGCAGCATACGGGTCTGTATATACCTGTATAATGTCGTTGAATGTTTCTGTATAAACACACCCAAACTGATTTCGAAGACTGATTTCTAGGTCATAAAAACCGGGGTCCATAAATGTAGCAGACCCCTTCTGTAAAGCCGTAGATGAAGCGCCGTTGCTGAATTGCCAGGATGCACTACTATAAAGAGACTGATCTGTAAGTATACTAACTGTGGCAGTAAATGGCGAGCAATCGGCCTGCCACAAGGGTTCAATTATAATATCAATAGCAGGGGCTACTTCCACGGTCATGCAGTCTTGCGCCGCTGGGGTTTCGCATGCATCTGTCATGGTTGCACAAAAAACCACGTCATCATCCTGCATTTGGAAGGGTACGTTGGTTCCACTGCCAATAGGTAAACCGTTGGCAGTCCAAATGAATGTGTAAGGCACTACTCCTCCGCTATTGTTGTCTATCTCTGCCAGTGCCATCAGGTTGGGGCAAATGGTAGAATCATTTTCCAACTCTAGACTAAGCGCATCATAAATCGTAACGGTGGTATAAGCCGTATCAGAAACACACAAATTACCATCTGATGCGTAAACACCAATTGTCATTTCATCCGATGGATTAATGACATTTTCAGCAGCCTGCTCGCCATCTGTCCAGTAAAAATCTACAAGCCCTGTATTAGCCGGATCTGTCCATGCTTGCAGTATGGCAGTACCACCTAAACACACTGTGGTGTCATTGCTTACGAAAATTTCAGGCCCATTGATGCTGATATCCAGAAATGCAGAGAACACACAACCATCCAGTGTTACTATATATTCATACACTCCCATTGGGTCTATGCTGGAATCAAAAATTTCTAAAAC
>JBIKSC010000286.1:0-3409 GCA_044348775.1 Flavobacteriales bacterium
TGATTGTCGCACAACTGCCAAACCGGTTCGCTGGGACTACCGTGATATTGCGGAGCGTTACAAGGTTTACAAAGTAGTAAGTGCGTTAAACAATATCAAGAAAACAAATCCTATTTTCTCGACAACCGATTTCGATATCGACTTAGGCGGTATGGGAAAGCGCCTTCATCTGAACACAGCCGACCTAAAAGCAACGATTGTAGGAAACTTCAATGTGGTGCCTGTCGATATGGTTCCGGGTTTCCAACACACCGGCGAATGGTATGATTTCTTTGGCGGCAACACTATTAACGTGACCGACCAAGCCGCTTCTATGAATTTTCAGCCGGGCGAATACCACGTTTACTTTGACCAACCTCTGTTTGCTCCCGATACCACGCTGAATGTAGCTGAGGCTATCGATTTATTTGGATTCAACTTTATGGTTTATCCTAACCCGGCTTCAGACCGAGTAAGCATTGGATTCCGCAATGAAATCGCGCAGAAAGTGAGCATTGATGTGCTGGATGTTTCCGGACGTATCGTGGAACAAATCGAAACTCGGAATATTCCGGCAGGTATTCAGACCATTGAATGGAACAGCAGTTCTATGCCTGAAGGAACATATTTCGTTCGTGTGCATGGTGAGCATCTGAACTCCACGCATCCGCTAATCATCAGCCGATAAAAAATCGGGTAAGTGTTGAATATACACTTACCCGATTTGCTTTATGTTTGACCCCGTAACATTAACCAAGTCCTAAACAAATCATTTTGATGAAGAAACTTTACTCTTCACTTGCGCTTATCGGCGCAATTCTCCTATCGGCTTCCGGCTTTGCCCAAACGGTGAGTGGCAAAGTATACGACAACGCCAAGCAAACCTTACCCGGCGTTGTGGTGAAAGACAAACAAAGCGGCAATGGTGTGGCCACAGACATTGATGGCAACTACAACCTCAGCTTGACTGCGGGCAAGCACACCCTTGAATTCGTTTTGATAGGTTACATCAATCAATCGAAAGAAATCACGCTCACCGAAGGCCAAAAATTGACACTCGACATCACGTTGCAGGAAGATGAAAAGATGACCGAAGAGGTTGTTGTAGTCGGTTACGGTGTACAGCGCAAGCGCGATGTAACCGGCTCAATCACCCGTATCGACGGTAAAGAACTAACTCAAGTTCCGGTGCCTAGTTTCGAGGCTGCACTTCAAGGTCGTGGCGCCGGTATACAGGTATCACAAGGATCAGGACTTGCAGGTTCCGGTTCGTTGGTGCGAATTCGCGGTATAAGTTCAATCTCAGCCGGCGGCGACCCTCTCTATGTGGTGGATGGTATTCCAATCACACAAAACCCATTCTTGCGCGGCAACTCTGGAGCGATGAACTCCAATCCGCTGACATTCTTGAATCCGAACGACATTGAAAGTATTGAGGTGTTGAAAGACGCGGCCGCAACCGGTATCTATGGCTCGCGTGGTGCCAACGGTGTAGTGCTTATTACTACCAAGCGTGGTAAAAAGCAAGGTTTGAGTTTGGATCTCAATGTTCGCTTGGGGACATCACAAGCAGCAGCCAAACCCAACATGATGAAGACCGACGAATACCTGCAAATGCGCCAAGAGGCCTGGGAAAATGATGGTGGTACAGGCTATGTTTGGTTACCTTCTCTTTCCGGAGCGCTCGACTCACCGGAGGTGCGCGAGCAGAAATACAAAGAAGCCCAGAAAACCGATACAGATTGGTTTGATGAACTGACAGGTGTCGGCATCAAACAGTCTTACAACATTGGTATCAACTATGTGATGAATAAAGCGAAGTTTTACGCCAGCTTGAGCAACGACGATAACGGCTCCTACATTATCGGAAACCGCTTTGTACGCAACAGCGCTCGTCTGAATGCCGATTTCAACATAGCCAATAAACTCTTGTATAATGCAGGCGGCTCATTCACGCAAAGTGTGAACAACCGCGTTGATGCTGCATGGAGTGGCGGTGTTGGTGAAGCCATGTCGACTGCTCTTCCCTACTATCCTGTTTATGATTCAACCGGCAAGTACTTTATGTGGAATGGCGGATACTCCAATCCCATTGCCTATCGCGAACAACGTCAATGGGTGAACCTCGAAAAACGCGTTCTCACCAATCATTCACTCACCTATCTCATTAACAACTATTGGTCGTTGCGAGCTACCGGCTCGCTCGACTATCTCGATCAGGTAGAAATGAAATACATGCCGATTGGGGTAAATGTTGGCCAAATGCAAGATTATGCGGAGAAGTTCCCAACGTGGGTAACCAACTGGAACTCGAATGGAACTATCAATTACAACCGCACCTATAAAGAAGACCACCGCGTCACTTTCATGGCCGGTAGCGAGGTGCAGAAATCAACCACACGCGGCTATTCTCAGGTGCGTTATCCGGGATTGGCATCGCTGCCAACACCAGCGGAAGTAGATGCCGACACCATTACTCCGCAGTATGGTAACTCGTATGAAGAGGTAACAACCTTCGTGAGCTTCTTCGGGCGTTTCAACTATTCAATCGCTGACAAATATTACTTCCAGTTGGTATCACGTGCTGACGCTTCATCGAAGTTCGGTGCTAACAGTCGCTGGGGTAACTTCCCTTCCGCTTCAGTGGGTTGGATAGCCAGCGAAGAAAGTTTCCTGAAAGAAAACAAGGTGATCAACTTCCTGAAGCTTCGCGCCAGCTGGGGTGTAACGGGCAATGCCGACATTCCACGAACCGCTCAGTATGAAACCTGGGATCAGGGAGCAGGTGGCTACTTCGGAAATCCGATTCGTTTCCAAACGCAACTCGGTAACCCTGACCTGAAGTGGGAAACATCCATGATATTGGACGCTTCGCTTGAATATGGTCTTTGGAACGACCGTGTTCACGGAACCATTTCTGCCTACAGCAAGCGAACGAGCGATGTTCTGTTGCAATACAACGTTCAGACGAGCACCGGTTTCTCCAGCGTTTGGGCTAATGCCGGAGAAATACTCAACCAGGGTGTCGAATTCAGTATCAAATACAACATTCTGAACCCGGCATCTAAACTTCAGTGGGTGGCCGACTTCAACATTTCACGTAACATGAACGAGGTGATTAGTATTGGTGAATTCACCCCGGATGCGCTAAGCGGCGGAACAAACGACTCACGTGTACAAATCGGGAAGCCTGTCGGTTCGTACTTCCTCGTACCCTTTGCCGGCATCGATCCGACAAACGGTCGTCCGATGTACTACGATTTGCAGGGCAACACAACCTACGAATACGACCTCAACAACCGTCAGTACGCCGGTGCCGGTTTGCCGAAGGGATACGGCGGTATCACCAACAGTTTCACTTATGGCGGATGGTCACTGAGTGTATTTATGACTTACAGTCTTGGTTCGAAAATATTCGACTCTTCAGGCA
>JBIKSC010000288.1:0-3405 GCA_044348775.1 Flavobacteriales bacterium
GGTATTTCATGAGCGCATGCTCAGAGAAGTAACCGCTTAGGATTTGCGTTTGCTTGCTATAGCGACCGTCGATGGGTGAAATGGCTTTGAGAGCGGTGATGTCCATGGCGCGAAGATAAGGACTGAGAACTAAGTACGAAGTACGGTTCGGGTGGGTCTTCGCGCGGAAGCTAATTGTGCCAAAGCGGATGGAGCAACTTTTTACAGCGCTTCAGGATGACGGCCTATGAATGGGCGTTGCGTTCAAGGTTAATCTCGGAGGCAGCGAACAGAGAAGCCGAAGTGCTTTGCTCCGCTGCCTCTGTAGGCGCTGCCAAAGTTGTAGAGAAGGTAACGATCCCAAGAGTTGGTTTCGCTGCCCTCCGTGGAACTCCACCAACACGCCTGCGCACCAATGAGGTTGAAGGTGCCAGCTGAATAGCGCCCACCACCGGGAATCGCCGAGAACCCACTGATGTTTGAGGCGTCTGCATTTGGTGAGAGGAAAAAGCCAGTGGACGCTTCAACAGTACCCGTGGTTTTCATTTTGCCACCCGCAAATTCAACACCGCCCAGGTAGTCTGTCAATGCCAACCAATCGTCATCCGTTGGCACGTGCCAACCCACTGGGCACAACTGGCGAGCGTCTACACAAGCATACCAATTATATAGTTTGCCATAGGGGCAAGCGTAATTTGCCTCATTGTTGTAATAGCACCAGGCACCCGTTGTGAGGTCAGCCCACTCAAAAGGATCGGTTACTTCGGGCAGTGGTGTGCCGTCGGCATAACTTGCTAGATTTAAGTTCTCTGCCATCCACTCTTGCGAGCCGATCACAATCGTTTTGTACACATTACCCTCATGGTCTGTGACGCTACCGTATAAAAGGTTAGAATTGTGAACATTGGCGGTGCCGCAAGTATGCTCGCTTATGCTAGAGCTACCACCGTTGTTCGCAAGGCTGATGCCCGGTATGAGCACATAACTGCCGTCGCCCACGAAGAGCGTGTCACCAGTATTGCTCACGCTCAAACGCACATTTGCCGCATGCAATGCGTAGGGAACACTTAATAGTTGTTGAGTGCCTAAATCAATAAATCCATTGCCTAGGTCAAACTCCACCTGAATAAACTTAGCACCACTAGACCAATCCACAGCAGTAAGCGGCACACTGCTGCCAAGTTGAGCTGTAAACAAACCGAGAGATGATGTGGCAATCGTTTGTAATTCTTGCCACACAGCAGGACCTGTGGCCGAAGCGTCGTGCAGGGTAAACCGAGCATTGATTGTGCTGCTAGCCAGAGTTTGCCCCTCGCCATCGCGAGCAACAGCTTGGTAAGGAATAAGTGCTGGTGATTGCGCGCTTAAGAAAGCGCTCATCAGCATGAAGAAAAAGAATAAGATTGCTCGCATGACGAAAATTATATCGTCGAAATTAACAACATAATGAATTCAAACTTCGGTTTACACATTAAAAAAAAGTGTATTGCGGAACCGGCCTAATCCCACTCAAATGTTTTGAGAAATTAGTGTCCTTTCAACCCGGCAATCACCTCTTCCGGCTGGCTTGAGGCAAACACATAGTTACCCGCCACCAGGACGTCGGCGCCGGCGTGGATGAGTTTTGCGGCATTGGTATCATTCACGCCACCATCGACTTCGATGAGGAATGAAAGACCGCGCTCCTCGCGCATGGTTTTGAGTTGACTGAGTTTATTGAAGGTGTTCTCGATGAAGGATTGTCCGCCGAAACCGGGGTTGACGCTCATCAGTAAAACTAAATCTACATCATTCAAGATATCGATGAGCACGCTTACAGGCGTGTGCGGATTGATAGCCACACCTGCCTTCATGCCTTCGACGCGAATGGCTTGCAACGTGCGATGCAAATGCGTGCAAGCTTCGTAATGCACGGTGAGTACTTCCGCACCGCATGCTTTAAATTCTTTTATGTAGCGATCGGGATCGACAATCATCAAGTGCACATCGAGTGGCTTTGTAGCATGCCTGTGAACCGCCTTTACCACGGGCATTCCAAACGAAATGTTCGGCACAAATACTCCGTCCATCACATCGACATGAAACCAATCGGCTTGTGAACGATTAATCATTTCGATGTCGCGCTGCAGATTAGCAAAATCGGCAGAAAGGATACTGGGTGCAATGCGGTAACTCATGTGATTGATTTGAATGCAAAAGTCGTTCATACTCGTTAGTCGCGGAAATATACTGGAATGAAATTTCTCATCGCAGCGCTATTCACGATTGCTATTTGAAAACTACCAAAGAATGCAGTCGCATCGTTGCTTTCATCTTATTCTTTTGAAAGCATGAATTATTTCGAACTCAACCTACTTGCGATGAAGACCAAGAAGTGGTTTCTCATCGGCACAGCGATAGCAGGCTTGTACCTGTTTATAAATTGAGATTGAACCGCGACCTGACAAATTCATCACTGAAAAAGCTGAAGAGTTCATCTGCTCAGCCTAACATTTCACCCTCTCATTTTTGATGAACAAGCTCTTCAAGAAATACCGAGAAATGTTTCCCTGGTTTGTCGATTTTTGGTACTATATCGTGATGATTTTGCTTTTCATTGTGCTCGCCATCATCTTTCTCTAAGCCTTAGCACCAAATCACTATTCGCTTTACTGCTCAAGGAAATGCTGAATGACACGCGTTAGTTGCGGCAGCACAAGATGCTTGTCGTCGTTCACTATAACAGCGTCTGCTCGCTCTATCAATTGCTGCTCTGACCATTGTCGGTTCATGCGCGCTCGTACTTCAGCTTCATTCCACCCGTTGCGTTTTTGAACGCGATCCACACGCAAATCTTCAGGAGCAGTAACCACAATTACGGCGTCGCAATCTGAAGCACTTCGGCTCTCAAAGAGGATTGCAGCCTCGCGCACGACAGCAGAGGCCCGTTGCAATTTCTTCCACGCATCGAATTTCTTCGCCACTCGCGGATGCACCATGGCGTTGAGTTGTTGAAGTGCTTCGGCATCATTGAAAACGATTGAAGCCAGCGCCGGACGATTCACTCGGCCATTCGCATCAATCACGGAAACGCCAAACCTTTGCATCACTTCATCCAACAACGATTCATCTTCGTCATACAATGCCAGTGCCGCTCGATCAGCATCAAATACCGGAACACCCAGTGTTTCAAATACGCGCGCAACTGTGGACTTACCCGAACCAATACCGCCCGTGAGGCCGATTACTTTCATGGAGTAAAAGTATCCAAAAAGCGGTGCATTCTTTTTGAGGTTGCGCTGAGTTGCGTTCAGAATTGGAGATGCGCATAATCATAACCTAAATTTGTGGCTATGGGTTTAAAATCTTCTGTGTCTGCAATAGCCATCTGCGTATTGAGCTGCGCTCTATGTGCGATTTCCTGCAATAAGGACCAAAAAGACTGCC